>JAGHSS010000288.1 GCA_018065745.1 Candidatus Neoflavobacterium equi
ATACTGAGGTTCGTGATTTTTAAATAATTGTTATATTTGTCAAAAAATAGGAAGAATGACAAATTTACAGACAATCATAGAGGAAGCATGGAACGATAGATCACTTTTAAGTGACTCAAAAACTCAAGAAACGATTCGCGAGGTTATTGAATTAATCGATGCTGGAAAATTGCGTGTTGCTGAGCCAATTACTGGTGGATGGCAGGTGAATGAATGGGTGAAGAAAGCAGTAGTTATGTATTTCCCTATTCAAAAAATGGAAACTTTGGAAGCGGGTATCTTTGAATACCACGACAAAATGCCATTGAAGAGAAACTATGCTGAAAAAGGAATTCGCGTGGTGCCAAATGCGGTTGCTCGTCATGGTGCTTACATTTCTAGCGGAGTTATCTTGATGCCTTCTTATGTAAACATCGGAGCTTATGTTGATGAGGGAACTATGGTTGACACTTGGGCTACTGTTGGAAGTTGTGCTCAAATTGGAAAACATGTTCACCTTTCTGGTGGTGTTGGTATTGGTGGGGTTTTAGAACCTTTACAAGCTGCTCCAGTAATTATTGAAGACAACGCTTTCATTGGTTCAAGATGTATTGTTGTTGAAGGTGTTCGCGTTGGTAAAGAGGCCGTTTTAGGTGCTAACGTGGTTTTGACTGCTTCTACAAAAATCATTGACGTTACTGGTGAAACTCCTGTGGAAACTAAAGGATATGTTCCAGAACGTGCCGTGGTTATCCCTGGTTCTTACACTAAAAAATTCCCAGCTGGTGAATTCCAAGTGCCTTGTGCCTTGATCATTGGTCAAAGAAAAGCGTCTACAGACTTGAAGACTTCTCTAAACGACGCGTTGAGAGAGTACAATGTTGCTGTATAACAAATAGAAATCTATATTGGGCTGTTTCTTCATTGAAACAGCCTTTTTTTTTTACCTATATTCTGCCATTATTTGCTTTTGATTGAGGTTTAATGCGCAAAATGAATTAGGTTTGTATTCAATTAAGAGAATTTTAAAATGAAAATTTTAGTCATACAGCAAAAGATGATTGGTGATGTTTTGGTGAGTAGCCTCTTGTGTGAAAATCTGAGACTTGCCTACCCAAAAGCAGAAATTCACTATCTTGTCAATGACAACACGGTAGAGGTTCTTCTTGGAAACACTTCTTTTGACAAATTGGTGATCTTTGATAAAAAACAACAAGAAAGCTTTGTTGAACTTTTGAAATTTAGCTGGTCCCTAAGGGCTGAAAAATATGACATTGTCATTGATGCTTATTCCAAATTACAAAGTTGGATCATGGTTCTTCTATGTGGTGGAAAAAGAAAAATTTCCTATCGCAAGACGGGTCGTACGTTTTTATATACAGATAATGTTATAAAATCTAAAGAACCAAAAAGCTATTTGGGACTGTCCATTGAACACAGATTATCCCTTCTGGAACCTTTAAATTTAATGTTGAAAGAAGAGGTGGAACCCAAACTGTACATCTCTGAGGCTGAAGATATCAAAGGGAAAGAAATTCTTGCTCAACACCAAATTCCTACCGATAGAAAAACGGTGATGATCAGCTTGATTGGAAGTGATCATTCCAAAACCTATCCGCTGGAATACATGAGTGCATTGGTTGACTACATTGGAACAAATTACCATGTAAACATCCTGTTTAACTACTTTCCAAAGCAAAGGGAACAGGCATTGACCATTTACAATTTATGCAGTAAAAACACACAGGATAAAATATTTTTTGATCTTATTGGTTCTAGTCTTAGAGACTATATCATTATCATGAATCAATGTGACTTAATTGTTGGTAATGATGGAGGTGCAATCAATATGGCTAAAGCTTTGAACAAGCCGTCATTTATTGTTTTCTCACCGTGGATTGACAAAGAAACTTGGGCAACTTTTGAGGATGGTGTAAAACACGTATCTACTCATTTAAGAGATGTAAAACCAGATCTTATAGCGGGTAAAAAAGTAAAAGACTTGAAGGCTGCATACGCCAATTTGTACCAAGAATTCAAACCGGAATATATTATTCCTACCCTACAAAAATTTTTAAATCAACATTTGAAAAATTAACTTTCAGATGCAAGGTATTAACTAAAGAAACGTATAATGAATTTAAAAAATCAACAAAATATTATAGGATTGGTCATCACTAAAAATGAGGCCCATAATATAAGTGAATTGATTGAGAATTTGAATTTCACAGATAGGATCATCATCGTTGATTCCTTTAGCACAGACCAAACAGCTGATATCGCTATGAAATATCCCAATGTTGAAGTACATCAAAAAGAGTTTGAAAACTATGCTGACCAGCGCAATTTTGCCTTGTCATTTGCGAGGGAAAACTGGGTGTTGTTCATAGATGCTGATGAGCGCGTGACTGAAGAATTAAAGGAGGAAATCAAATGCATTGTGAATGAAAACAAAAGGGAAATTGCATATTTCTTTAAAAGACGCTTTCACTACAACAAAAAACCAATATATTTTTGTGGGTTGCAAACAGATAAAAACATCCGTTTGTTTTACAACGCCACAGGGGTACACTACAAAGGCTTTGTTCATGAAAAATTACAATTTACAGGAACGAGCCAAACGTTAAAAAACAGATTGATCCATTATTCTTTTGAAGACTTTTCAAGCTATAAAAAGAAAATGTACAACTATGGGATTTTAAAAGCCCAGGAAAAATTTAAACAAAACAAAAAAGCGCCTTTCTTAGGGAAATACTACCACACAGCCTATACTTTTTTAAACAAATACTTCATCAGACTTGGATTCCTTGATGGTTCAAAAGGATTATCACTTTGCAAGCTGATGGCATACAGTGTTTATGTGCGCTATGATGAAATGGAACGACTTCAAAAAAATAGATAAAAAAAATTCTGGAATTAATTTTTCCAGAATTTTATTTTCTTTTTCATCTTTTGTTTTCTTTGAAACTGCTCTTGAAATGTAAAGGTATAAAACCACATTTTATCATAGATATGTTCAAAGTTTTGTTCTTTATAGAATTTAGCATACGCCCTACTCATCACTTCAACCATCTCCTTTTTTGGAGTTAATCTACTCATGTTTCGCATTCTGGTATCAAAATCCATATGTTCATGGAAATCCATTCTATTTAAATCTACCAAGTAAAAAGAATACATTCTATTGCCCTCTTTCTTGATTAGTGTATTTCCAGGAGAATGGTCTTTAAATTCAATTCCCTTTTCATGTAAATCAAAACAAAAGGCTGTAAATTGATTTAGTATATTTTCGTGATCCTCCCAATCTGGGTTTTCAACCAACTCTCTGTAAGTCAAATCACAATTCATTTGCTCACTGATATAATAACTGTCTTTAACACCAAAAATAGTATCATTTTCAAGATAAGCTATCGGTTGAGGCGTTCCAATACCCTTTTTCAAAAGTAAAGTCGCATATTCATAAGAACGTGCTGCTTTTGATTTTCTGATGTATTTGTAAACCACCTGATTGATGATGTTTGGAATCTTGAAAGCCTTAATATTGTAAGTTTTGTTGTGGTGTTCAAACAATTTAATTTTATTTCTTTGACCGTCGGCAAACATCGTACCTGAGGTTTTGAAATTTTTGATAAACTGTAAAAACACTTCTCTTGAAGCTTTATATGTTGGATTAACGATGAATTTCATTAATAGTATTTTATTTTTACAAAGATACAATCTTAAAAAGAATTCCTTAAGTTTTGAAAACCTATTTATAAGTAAAAATTTCCAAATTAAATGCTAAAATATTGGTCAACGCCTTTGTCTGCACGAATGACTTTATTTTTAATGGTTTCTTTTTGAATGCGATCATTGGCTTCCAAATTCTCTTTTGAATTGATGTTGTGGTGAATGTGAAAAACAATCCCCATATAACGCAGCCTTTTTGCCATCACTCCAGAATTTCCCAACCTGATGGCCAAGTCACTGTCCTCCCTGCCCCATCCTTGAAAAGCTTCATTATATCCATTTACCGCAATAAAATCAGACTTCCAATAAGACACATTACAACCTCTAAACTTTTTAGAAATCCCAGCATGAGATTTGTAAAATCCTGCAAATAGCGGAATGTGAGTGGCACGGGTTTTATTTTTTATCTCTTTAGAAAAAAGAGAGAAGTTGATGATTTTATGTTCCATAACAGCATTCACCGCATTGGGAAGTATATTAACCCTTGATCCATACAGATAGGTATTTTTTTCTGCAGATGAAATATGATCTTTGATGAAATCTTTGTGCATAATACAGTCGCCATCAATTTGAACAATGTAATCTGACGTGGAAGCAGCAACCGCCTTGTTTAGAATTTCAGATTTTCTAAACCCCAAATCTTCCTGCCATATATGCTTTACAGGCACAGCCAACTTGGACGCATAACGTGTTATTATCTCTTTGGTTTCTGCTCTTGAACCGTCATCTGCAATTAAAACTTCATCCGGAAGTTGTGACTGATTCAAAAGGCTTTCTAAAACCAATTGTAAGGCATCAGGCCAATTGTAAGTTGTAAATAATAACGCTGTCTTCATTTCTTAAATTGATTCTGTAAATTTGAAATATCTCTGGACCAAATTAATTATATTTTTTTAATTAAACGCAGGATTTTCAGGTTTAAGTTTTGGGGTTTCAACATAAAAATACCACCTCATACCCCATACTTTAAAGCAAAATTCACACACAATACATTTAAAACTCTTACATTTGCAAATTATCAGTTTTAAAATGATTCCATTTTTAGATTTACAAAAAATAAACCTCCTACATCAGGTTGAAATTGAAGCGAAACTACTAGACGTTTTTCGCTCAGGATGGTATATTTTGGGGTGTGAAAACAAAGCTTTTGAAAGCGAATTTTCAGAATTTATAGGCAGCAAGCACTGTGTTGGCGTTGCCAATGGTTATGATGCTTTGAGATTGATTTTTAGAGCTTACATCCAAATGGGAATTTTAAAAAGTGGCGATGAAGTTCTTGTTCCAGCACACACTTATATAGCAAGCATTTTGGCAATCACTGAAAATGGATTGACCCCAATATTGATTGACGCTAAAAAGGACACGTTTCAAATGAACCTCCATTTGATTCAAGAACAAATCACACCAAAGACAAAAGCGCTTTTAACGGTTCACCTTTATGGAGAAGTGGATTACAGCATTGAAATGCAAGACCTTGTTTCCAAGAACAAACTGCTTCTGATAGAGGACAATGCCCAAGCTGTTGGTGCGAGTCATCAGGGAATCAAAACGGGAAATATTGGACATGCAGCTGGTTTTAGCTTTTATCCCGGTAAAAATCTGGGTGCTTTAGGTGATGGTGGTGCAGTGACTACTAACGATCCGGAACTGGCACAAATGGTAAAAATTCTAGCGAATTATGGCAGTCAAAAAAAGTATGAAAATCAAGAATGTGGCTTGAACTCCAGATTAGATGAAATACAAGCGGCTGTTTTACGTGTGAAGTTGCCACATATTGATCAGGAAAATCAAAAGAGACGTGAGATTGCGACCCGTTATCTAAAGGAAATTAAAAATGATAAAATAGTATTGCCTGCAAATCCAACAGATCCAAACCAACATGTATGGCATCTGTTTGTAATACAGACATCGAATAGAGATGATTTACAAAAATTCCTGTCAGATCATCAGGTTCAAACCATGATACATTATCCAATACCGCCTCACAAACAAGCGTGTTATGCCCAATGGAAAGATTTGCAACTGCCCGTGACTGAAGAAATTCACCAAACGGTTTTGAGTTTGCCAATAAGCCCGGTGTTGACTGCTGCTGAAGTGGATTATATTATACAAACAATAAAC
>JAGHSS010000374.1 GCA_018065745.1 Candidatus Neoflavobacterium equi
TAAAAAAATAGAATCTTAAAAATTTGAGTATTATGTCAGTAGATACCACCTTCCAAATGCCCACTCCAATTGATAAAGAAGTTGCTTGGGACAAAACAAAAACCATCATGAGTAAAACCGATAAATTCGGTACCATTGAATATGCTAATGATACGTTTATTGATGTGTCTGGATATGAAGATTATGAATTGATGGCAAAACCGCACAACATCATCAGACATCCTGATATGCCAAAAGTTATTTTTAAAGTGCTTTGGGACAATTTGAAAGAAGGAAATAACTTCCATGCTATCGTTAAAAATTTAGCGCGTTCAGGACGTTATTACTGGGTTATCACGGATTTTGATATTTCAAAAGACAGCAAGGGTCAAGTACAAAATTTCTTTGCAAGAAGAAAATCAGTACCCACTCCAGTTATTGCAAATCATATTGAACCTCTATATAAAAAATTACTTCAAATTGAAGAAGCAAGTGGTATTGAATCTTCAGAAAAGTATTTGACTGGCTTTTTGGAAGAAAAAGGCAAGAATTATGTAGAATATATATTAGATGTAATGTCAGATCATGAAGCTAAAGAGCTGGCAAAACAAGGTGCAACTACAGAGGAAAAGAAAGGGTTTTTTGGTAAATTCTTCGGAAAGTAGTATTGTTTTTAGTGGTTTTTAAAAAGAATAGGGAATCAATAGCAATTGTATTCCCTTTTTTTTATGCATAAAAAAAGGCTCCTTTAAAAAGGAGCCTTTTGTATGAAAGGTAAATGAATTATAAATTTTGGAAGAAATCGTTTCCTTTGTCATCAGAAATGATGAATGCAGGGAAGTTTTTAACTGTGATTTTTCTTACCGCTTCCATTCCTAATTCTGGGAAGTCAACAACTTCAACATTCAAGATGTTTTCTTTGGCCAAGATTGCAGCTGGTCCACCAATAGATCCCAAATAGAATCCTCCATTGTCTCTACAAGCATCAATTACTTGTTGTGAACGGTTTCCTTTAGCAAGCATGATCATAGATCCACCATTTTTTTGGAATAAATCAACATAAGAGTCCATGCGTCCTGCAGTTGTTGGTCCAAATGAACCTGAAGGCATTCCGTCTGGAGTTTTTGCTGGTCCTGCATAATATACCGGGTGGTTTTTGAAATATTCTGGCATTTCTTGACCGTTTTCCAACATCTCTTTGATTTTTGCGTGTGCAATATCACGAGCAACAATCACTGTTCCATTCAACATCAAACGTGTTTTGATTGGGTGTTTTGTCAACTCAGCCAATATGTCTTTCATTGGTTGTTCCAAGTCAATAACTACTGGAGCTTCCAAGTGTGGAGCTGCTTCTGGCAATAATCTTGCTGGGTTTGTTTCCAATTGTTCAACAAAGATACCTTCAGCTGTAATTTTACCTTTGATATTTCTGTCTGCAGAACATGAAACTCCAAGTCCTACTGGGCAAGAAGCCGCGTGACGAGGCAATCTGATTACTCTAACATCATGCGTTAAGTATTTACCACCAAACTGAGCACCAATTTTTGATTCTTGGCAAATTTGTTGTAATCTCTTTTCCCATTCTAAATCTCTAAATGCTTGACCAGCCATGTTTCCAGTGGTTGGCAAATGATCTAAATATCCAGCTGATGCTTTTTTAACTGTAGCTAAATTAGCTTCTGCAGATGTTCCACCAATAACTAATGCCAAGTGATATGGAGGACAAGCAGCAGTTCCTAAATCCATGATTTTTGTGCGAATAAAAGTTTCTAAAGACTTTTCATTCAACAAAGATTTTGTTTGTTGGTACAAGAAGGTTTTGTTTGCAGATCCTCCTCCTTTTGCTAAGAATAAAAATTCGTAGCTGTTACCATATTTTGAATAGATGTCAATTTGTGCAGGTAAGTTTGATCCTGAGTTTTTCTCTTCAAACATACTGATTGGCACAATTTGAGAATATCTCAAGTTCTTTTTTGCATAGGTATTGTAAATCCCTTTTGACAACCATTCAGCGTCATTAACTCCGGTATATACATTTTCCCCTTTTTTAGCCATAACGATAGCAGTACCTGTATCTTGACAAGATGGAAGTTCCCCGTTGATAGCTACTGCTGCATTTTGAAGTAAGTTGTATGCAACAAAACGGTCGTTGTCTGTAGCTTCTGGATCGTCTATGATGGCTTTTAATTTCTCTAAGTGAGCAGTTCTCAACATGAAAGAGACATCATTCATAGCTGTTTCAGCTAATAACTCCAATCCTTCTGGTGCAACTGTAAGTATTTCACGTTCTCCTAATTTCTCAACTTTGACAAAATCTGAAGTTAGTTTGCGATATTGAGTATCGTCTTTTAGGACTGGATAAGGGTCCTGATATATAAAATCTGACATTTTTAATTGTTGTTTTTTAGTACTTCAAAGATAAAAAG
>JAGHSS010000264.1 GCA_018065745.1 Candidatus Neoflavobacterium equi
TTTAAAAAAAAATTAAGTAGTAACTTTTCAGTGCCAAACTAAATATTATTAAACCTTATGCAATACCACGAAATTTATAAATTGATGAAAGAGACTTATGATATGGAGGGATCCGTATCAGTTAATGAGACTTTGGGAATTACTATAAGGCATCAAAATTTTGAAACTATTGGAGCACAAGGTGTTCTTTCAGGTTGTGAGCGATTGTATTGTAAAGATCACCACACAGAATATGCAGATACACTTGTAAAAAAATACAACAGTTGTGATACCATCTTGGACGTGCCTGATTTTTATATCAAGGAAAATTTAAATTATAGAATTTCTATTATTCAAAACACCTCTGATCAACCTGCAAAGGGGACGATATTATTATTTCACGGTTTGAATGAAAAGAAGTGGGACAAATATTTACCATGGGCTTATGAGTTGGCTAAAAGCACAAATAAGGCTGTACTATTATTTCCAATTACGTTTCACATGGACCGCGCACCAGAAGATTGGAGCAATAGAAGTTTAATGTATCAAGTAGCTCAAGAGCGTGCACAGAATATTGCCAAGAATTCAGACAGCAGTTATGTGAATGCAGCTATTAGTTCCAGAATGGAATCTCATCCACAGCGTTTGTTTTGGTCGGGTTTGCAGAGTTATTACGATATAAAAGGAATTGTAAACGAGTTGAAAAAGGGAACTTTTCCTTCAATTGAAGCAGACGGAACTCTGGATATTTTTGGATATTCAATTGGTTCTTTTTTAGCGATGATTTTGATGATGTCAAATCCTAAGGGTATTTTTTCTAATTCCAAGATGTTTTGTTTTTGTGGAGGTATGACGATTGACCGTATGTTCCCAATCTCAAAATACATCATGGACGCTAGGGCTGCCATCGTGATGCAAAAATGTTTTGCGGAGTTATTGACGACTAATTTTGCGTCAGACATTCGTTTAGAACACTATCAGAATGCTCAAGAGCACCCAAATGAAAGTTGGTTTAAAACCATGTTGCGATACAATCATTTTCAAAAAGAACGCGAAACGTGTCTGAAGTCTTTGGAAGGTAAGATCAAAGCTTATGTTTTAGAAGACGACGTTGTAGCACCACCTATTGAAGCTTTAAACACCTTGAAAGGAGGATATAGAAACATTGATATTGATGTGGAAATTGATCATTATGACTTTCCATATTCTCATATGGTTCCTTTCCCTTTAACTACTAAAAATGGTGATTTGATAACAGAAGGTTTCCAGCGAACGATGAAGTCAGCTTCTGATTTTTTTGGAAAATCTTAAGTAAAATATAAAAATGTAGGCAGTGTAATTTTTTCATTTATATTTATACTAATGAAAAAATTATGCTGCTTTTTAATAATATTATGTTGTTCCAAGGTTAGATCTCAAGATTCAATCCCTTTGGTACCCAATACTCTAGAGGTGGAGGCTTCCTATTTTTATGGGAGTATATTGCCACACAATAAAAGTATATTACACCTCATTACGGATCATCCAGAAGGCGCAATAATTTCTGTTCAAAAAAAAACATACGGTTCCAAACCGTGGCAATCCCATTTTAACTTTCCAGATTACGGATTGTCTTTTCAATTCCAGAATAATAAGAATCCTGAATTGGGAAATTTATATGGTGTTTATGCACATATGAATTTCTATTTTTTTAAAAGGAATATTCAATTTAGGGTAGGTCAGGGAATCGCTTACGCTACACATCCATACGACAAAGTTGAAAATCAGAGAAACACGGCTTATGGAGCTCACTTCATGCCGAGTACGTATTTCAACCTAACCTATAAAACCCCTGTTATTTTGAAAAATTTGGGGGCTCACATAGGTTTCAATTTTGTGCATCACTCCAATGCAAATATAAAATCGCCTAACACCAGCACCAATACTTTGGGCTTAATGGTTGGCGTTAATTATAATTTGTCTACTAAAGAAAATCCAGAATACATTACTCACGAAAAGGTAAAAAGCAAATATCCCTTTCAATATCAAGCTATATTTAGAGGTGGCTTTGCAGAAAGCGATGTTCCAGGAACAGGCGCGAAACCCTTTTATGTTGGAAGTTTAATGGCTCAGAAACAATTGAACACAAAATCAGTGCTTCAGTTGGGATTTGATATGTTCTGGATGAATTATTTAAAAGACTTTATACCATATCAAGCCACGGTATTCTATGAAAATAAGTACAATCCAAACGCTGATTACAGAAGACTTGGACTTTTTTTGGGGCATGAATTGTTGATAAACAGATTGGGTGTTGACACCCAAATTGGATACTATTTATGGGATGAATCCAACAAATTTGGCGTGGTCTATCAACGTCTTGGTGCCAAATATTACTTTACAGATCACCTTTCCTTTGGTGTTGGATTAAAAACACATATGGCACAGGCTGAAGCTATGGAATGGAGTTTGGGTTATAAATTTTAAGTTATGAAGTATTTTATATATATATCTTTGGTATTCCTATTGGCTGGTTGTAGTGCAGATACCTTTTCAAGTTGTTTTAGTAAAGGTGGGGAACAAACTTCTTATAGTGTTGAGGTTGCTCCATTTGACAAAATTGAATTGAGTGAAGGTGTTTCCCTTGAAATATCTGAAGGCATACAACAGACCGTTTCACTTGAGATAGGATCCCACAATTTTGATGAAATCTCTTATCAAGTACAAGACGGTACCTTGTATTTAACAAATAAAATGGAATGTGGCGCAGGTGTAGTGCCACTGGCACATTTTAAGATTCAAACGCCAAATTTAACTTCTATACATTCCAACTCACAAGCGTCTGTAATCTCATCAGGTGTTTTGCGATTTCCAAATTTAACGCTTAGTCAAGGGATGGTTGATGATAATGCATCGGGACTTTTTGATGTTGAAGTATCTTGTCAAAAATTGAGTATTCAGAACAACAACAGTACCCTTTTTAAGGTGCGTGGTTCTGCATTGACTTTGGATATTAATTTGTGGAGCGGCGGCGCACGTGTAGAGGCTGGAACATTGGATGTTGATGAGGTGTCCGTGATGCATAGGAGTACAAATGACATCACTGTAAAACCAAACAACTCCATAAATGGAACCATTTATGGAGTTGGTAATGTTATATTGAAAAGCCATCCGTCTGATGTTCAAGTTGAAACGAAGTGGACGGGTAAAGTGATTTATTAACGAGCCGTTTTTTCTCTAAAAACAGTTTCTAAGTTTTTGTTTTTCAATGCCAATTGCAGTGTTTTGAAGTTGTTTTTCTGAGCAAAGTCAAAAACATCAGATCTCCTGTCCACTTGGGCATCAAAATGTAATTCCCAAACGTTGTTTTCAATGTGTATGGCTTGAATAAGACTTGGTATTTTACTGAATTTATCAATTTGAATCTCTTGATCAAATTCAACCTCAATGATTTGATTCTTAGCTTTTTCTTCGCTGAACAAATCGTTTAGGTTATTGTCTGTAATGATTTTACCTTGGTTAATGATTATTACACGATCACAGATTGCCTCTACTTCTTGCATGATATGCGTGGATAAGAAAACGGTTTTATCCTTTCCAATATTTTTAATCAAGTCCCTAATTTCTACCAATTGATTTGGATCTAAACCCGTTGTAGGTTCATCAAGAATAAGCACTTCAGGGTTGTGTAACAAGGCAGTTGCAATACCCACACGTTGTCTGTATCCCTTTGAAAGTTGCCCTATTTTTTTATGGCTTTCTGGAGTTAATCCCGTCAATTGGATTACCTCTTCAATACGCTCTTTTTTAATTTTATATACAGATGCATTAAACTCTAAATATTCTCTAACATATAAGTCTAAATACAATGGGTTGTGTTCTGGAAGGTATCCAACAGATCTCTGTACATCTTTTTGCTGTGTTGCCACATCAAATCCATTGACCTTAGCTTCCCCAGCATCTGCACTTATAAACGTTGTTAAGATTTTCATTACAGTAGATTTTCCGGCACCGTTTGGGCCTAAAAATCCAACAATTTCTCCTTTTTTGATGCTAAATGATACCGCATCTAAGGCTTTTTGTTCCCCATAATTTTTTGAAATAAGGTTTATTTCTATAGACATAGTCGTTGGTTTAAAAATCAAAGGTAAGAAAACTTCTGTTTTTTTTAGAAATTAGTTGTTAGCTGCATTTATTTTTTTTATACATTTGATATATCAAAATAAGACAATAAGACATGCAATTGACTGCGACTTTTTTTTACAACAACTTTTTTTACTTTTTCTGGAACAGAGAGAGGGATTTGTTGTATATATAATTAAGT
>JAGHSS010000092.1 GCA_018065745.1 Candidatus Neoflavobacterium equi
TAATAATTCAAATTCATACTGACTTTATCCGGAAACAATACCTCATCGTTATACTTTAAAGGATCTGAAACCGTTTTCAATAAAGCTTCTTCATGGGCATATTTTATGGAAGCTTCAGATGTTAAACCTGGTCTGAGTTTTAAAACATTTCTGTTTTCTCCCTCCAATTTATCATAGTATCCTGGTACATCAGGTCTAGGGCCAACCATGCTCATCTGTCCAAAAAGGACATTTAAAAATTGAGGAAACTCATCAATCTTGTACCTTCTAAAAAATGCGCCTAAAGGTGTTACTTCATGTACGGTTTCACCGCGCTGATTTAGTTGAAGTTTCATGGTCTTTAACTTGAAAATATGAAATGGAATCCCATATCTTCCAATTCTCTTTTGAATGAAAATCCCATTGGAACGACAATCAATACTGGACAATATCCAGCATAAAACAAGGAACCAACCGGTCAAGAACAAACCAATTAAAGCACAAATGATATCAAATAAACGTTTCTTCAAAGGTCTTGTATTTTATGATTCTACCTGGATTACCAACCACTACCGCACCAGCTGGTACGTCTTCCAACACCACTGTTCCTGCTCCAATAACAGACCAGTTTCCAATTTTAATATTGGGTAAAACAACGGCAGAAGCACCAATGAAAACGCCTTCACCAATATGAGCTCCACCACAGATACTTGCGTTTACTGCAATATGTGAAAAATCACCAACGGTAACATCATGTGTAATTGCAGCCCCAACATTGACGATTACATGAGTTCCAATTTGTACGGAACTGCTGATAGCCGCTTTTTGTAAAATTTGAGTCCCTATACCAATTATCGTTTGAGTGCCAACACTCGCTTCCGGGTGTATAACTGTTGCAAATGTTGCAGTTGTATTTGAATGTACTATTTTCTTTCTTGTGTTGTTGTCTCCAATTGCAACAACAAGCTGATTTGAATTTATCGAAATTTGTGAAATGTGATGAATTGAAACGTCATATATCATTCCATCAAATTTGTTGTCATCAACAAAACACAGCACTTGTTGGTCGTTCTTTGTCAAAGCGTCAAGAATTTCTTTTGCTTGACCTCCTGACCCATATATAACGAATTTTCCCATTAATTATTTCCTTTAAACGGTTCTACAGTTGGATGTTGATCTGCTGAAATACCTTCTTTTATCAATACTTTTTTTATAGTCAATAAAAATATTTTAAGATCTAATTTAATGTTGTAACTATTTACATAAAATACATCCAAGGCAAATTTTTCTTTCCAAGAAGTGGCGTTTCTACCATTTACCTGAGCCCAGCCTGTAATTCCGGGACGCACTTGATGTCTTGTGTTTTGTTCCGCATTGTACAATGGAATATACTGTACTAATAAAGGTCTAGGTCCTATTAAACTCATATCTCCCACAATGACATTGTACAGTTGAGGAAGTTCATCCAAAGACGTTTTTCTAATCAACCCTCCCAATGCTGTCAATCGTTCTGCATCAGACAACAATTCTCCAACACAGTTTGTTTTACTGTTCATGGTTTTGAACTTGACAATGTGAAAAATACGCAAATCTTTACCTGGTCGTGGTTGAAAGAAAAGTGGTGACTCTCCATTGACCATCCACAACAACAATCCAACACAAATCATTAATGGCAAAAAAAACACAAAGGCCAATGAGGCTGTAATAAAATCTACACTCCTTTTAATTGTTGGATACATAACGTTCTAATAATTTATATTCTTGTAGCAAAGCTTCCCATATTACAGATTGCTGAAAAGATTTTTCTACATAATTTCTTGATTCCCTTCCCATCTCATTCATTAACGCCCTGTTTTTAAGAACATATTCCATGGCATCCTGTAATGGCTTTACAGATTTTGATGGGACAATAAATCCATTTATTCCCTCGTGGATGATTTCATTACAACCGTTGATGTTTGAAACAATGCTTGGCAATTCCATAGCTCCAGCCTGTAAAACTACATTGGGAAATCCCTCTCTGTAACTTGGAAAAACCAGGATGGAACTGATGGCAAAATAAGGTCTTACATCACTCTGATATCCCGTGTGAATAATCTGTTTATTTGTATTTATTTCTTCTAAAATAGAATCTGGCAATGGATCTAAATCTGACTCAAAAGGTCCAACCAAAATTAATTTTATGTGTTTGTGAATTTTTGACAATTCTTTAAAAGCCGTTACAAGTTCAACAATGCCCTTGTCTACAACAAGTCTTCCAACAAAGACAAATAAGAAATCATCTGTGGAAACATGCAATTGATCTGCTAACGTACGAACAACATGTGGTGGAACGGCATTTTTTGAAAACTTTGATGTATCTATCCCGTTAGAACTTCCGGAGCCCAAAACTTTTAATTTGGATGCTGCACAAAATTTGTGTTCTAAAATAATTCCTTTAAGTCCATTTGAATTGGGATACACATGGGTTGCACAGGCGTATGTCAATGCTTCTACAAAATTTAAAACCCTGCGTTTTAATCCAGCTGTTTCCATTAAGGGCAATCCAGCAACAGTATGCATGCGAATGGGAACCCCAGCTAGTTTTGCAGCCATCATCCCCACTACACCAGCCTTTGGTGTGTGTGTGTGAATAATTTTGGGCTTTACTTCTTTGAGGTATCTGTATAAATTAAAAACAGCTTTTAAATCTGTCCACGGCGTAATTTTGCGGGTTAAATTTAATGCAAAGGTAGGAACTCCTTGATCAAGTCCCACTTTGTTTAAGGCGTGCTCTTCTGCAGATATTGCGATGATATGATAATATGACTTCATATACCCCATTTGATTCTCAAGTAATTTTTCAAGTGAAATGGGGACTGTTGTCATTCTAATTAACGTTTCCATTACGGTTGCTCTTTTTGTGAATGTTGATTGTAATATGAATTTGACCAGAGTACATACAGTATCAAACAGGGCAAGAACATATTCCTCATGCGCAACATAATTCCTAGATTTGATAACATATTACTAAAAGCAAGGGTTCCTAAAAATAAAAACACCAATAACCCTTGAACAATTACTGGGGCATTTTTATATACCCCCTTTGGTTTTTGTTTTAATACACGGATGGATAAGAACAACAACAATGCATTCTCTATGGAAGCTAATAATCCGGGAATACTGGTGATGTCAAAAAATAATGGCCTGTATAAAAACGTAACCATTTTCAAAGGCAATGGATAATTTGATATGTCTATTCTTGAGCCGGTATGACTTCTGCTTAAATTGCTTATCCTGCTGTTTGAAAAGTTTTGAAAACTTGCCAATGAGGTATCTTCAATTTGTGCATAGCTCATGACTTTGGGAAGTAAAAGCAACCCTCCAATAACGAGGAACATTACAATTACTATTCGTTGTTTCTTGGTCAAACTTTCAGAAAAAGTCAATACAAAACCAAAAGAAGCTATTAAAAAAAAGGTGATGTGTGGTCTGATACAATAGGCAAAAAATAAGGCAAAAAGAAGCAGGAACATCCTTTTGCGCCAAGCCAACATGCCGTAGGCAAAAAGTCCAATACACATAAATGATAGGCTGTCTTTTCCAACTGCACAACTCCAAATGTGGAGATTGGGTAGAAAGAATAAAAAAGGAAATAAATTTAAACGACCAAGTTTCGAATTTTGTGGAATGCATCTAACAGTAACGATATAAAAACAAACAATTCCCACATAACCCATCAGGGCATAGGAAAGTGTTGTAATTATATAATTCATCTTTAAAAGATGAGCGAAAATATAATTGAATCCAAAAATGAAATGCGTCCCTAATCCTTGGGAAAGATAGGTTCTAAATTGGCTGGCGTCCATTTGCAAAGCCGTTTCATAATAGTAATTTGCATCCCCTTTTAAAAATTGAGTGTAGAACAACGCAAACAATACATGATATAACCACAAGTAATTTAAAGGGGCACGATCTTGTTTACGCAAGCTTGATGCCACTTTATTTGCCAACAGAAATCCTAAAAAAAGAATGATTAATGCGTAAATTATATTCAACATTAGTTTTCGCGTATTATGTGTTCTAAGATAGGAAATTGTTTTTGTAAGGTATAGTTTTCCTCAATAGTTTTCCTTGCCTCTAAACCTACAGCTAAACTGTGACGCTTGTCACCTATCAACTTGGTTAGATATGCTTCCCAATCTGACGGGCTGTGTACCAAGTAACCATTTACACCTGCCTTGATCAATGCTGCATTCATTCCAACAGCAGACGCTACAACAGGAATACCACAAGCCATATATTGTATTAATTTGTAAGCACATTTACCCTTCTCAAAATCTGAGTCTAGCAAGGACATGATGCCAATGTCAAATTTTTGAATGAGCTGTACTTCTGAATCTTCTGTCCAAGGAAGATAGGTAATAAAATCTTGGTTGTATGCTTTCATTTTTGCACCAACGACACGCAATTCAAAAGGTAGCTTTTGGTGTAATTGAATTAAATAAGGCATATTACCTTCCAAAAAACGAATGGAACCTGGGGTACCTATCCAACCAATAACTGGAATTTCATTTGTATTATGACTTCTTATATCATACCTGTTAATATCTATAACCGTTGGTATTATAACTGTTTTTTTTGCATGTGACTCAAGAGCTCTTTTTTCCAAATAGGCATTGCCACAAATAACTACAGCGGCCTTACTCATAACAAAGTTTATTTTATTTCCCAAAAACTTCCGAATCAATTTGTTGGGATGACGATCATAAGTATGGAAAATAGCGTCGTCAAAATCAACCAAATAACCTGGACCTACAAATGATATTATCGCTTCAAAAATAGGAGGTACAAAAGGAAATAATTCTTTTTCAATAACAATTTTATCGTATCTAAAAAAAGTAAACAAAAACAAAAGTCTTTTAATATAGCATTTAAATACTTCTAAAAAATTTGTTTTCCCTGCATACAAATCTGTAATATAACGATCTGAAAATAATGATTGTACAGTGATCTCATATCCCATATCTTTTAAATGAGGGACGTATTGAAAAGAACGCAACCTACTGCTTGCACCAAGACGACTGTATTTTGTAAAGTATAAAATTTTCATTAATCGTTAATTCAATAAATTTTGATATTGTATAAATG
>JAGHSS010000121.1 GCA_018065745.1 Candidatus Neoflavobacterium equi
TAATTATTGTTAGCAGTACAATAAAATATGACAATTGTTAAGTAGATTAAGTTCAATATCATTATTTTTAATTTTCAATTACTATAAATGACAAATATCAAAATTACAGGTTCAGGTTGTTATATTCCTACAGTAAAAGTGACCAACTTAGAATTTGCAGAACACTTGTTTTTAAAAGAAAATGGAGATAAAATGCCCATGAACAATGAAACAATAGCTCGCAAGTTCAAGGAAATCACCGGTATTGAAGAGAGAAGATATGTAGAAGATGATTTAAACACCTCACATATTGCGACCTTTGCTGCAGAAAAAGCAATTTTGGATTCCAAAGTGGATCCTGAAACATTAGACTATATCATTGTTGCCCACAATTTTGGGGATGTTAAACACAAGGCCATTCAAAGTGATACCGTGCCTAGTTTAGCGGTGCGCGTCAAGCACCACTTGAAGATCAAGAATCCAAAATGCGTTGCTTATGATGTATTGTTTGGATGTCCAGGATGGATTGAGGGAGTGATCCAGGCCCAAGCTTTTATCAAGGCGGGCATGGCAAAGAAATGTCTTATAATTGGGGCAGAAACCCTTTCAAGAGTTGTTGACTTGCACGACAGAGACAGCATGATTTATGCTGACGGTGCTGGAGCAACCGTGATTGAAGCCGTGGAAAATACATCAACTGATGAGCAAAGTGGTATCTTATCTCACAACAGTGCCTCTTTCACTTATGAAGAAGCTAAATACCTTTATTTTGGTAAGTCTTACAACAATGAGCACTGTGAAAATGTAAGGTATTTGAAGATGAACGGCCGTAAAATTTATGAATTCGCCCTGACCAATGTTCCTTTAGCGATGAAAGAATGTTTGGACGCCAGCGGTGAAGACATCAGCAAATTGAAAAAGATCATCATCCACCAAGCAAATGAAAAAATGGATGAGGCAATTGTAGAGCGTTTCTACAAATTGTATGAAGCAGAAATGCCACACGACGTCATGCCAATGAGCATCAGAACGCTAGGAAACAGTAGCGTCGCAACCATCCCAACCCTGTATGACCTCATCGTGAAACAGGATTTCCCAGACCACAATTTTGACACTGGAGACTTGATTATGTTCGCCTCAGTAGGAGCAGGAATGAACATCAACGCCATTGTCTACAAAATATAATTCACAAAAAAAATCGGATAGCCTCAGTTATCCGATTTTTTTTTTGTTCCCAAAAAGGGCGTTCCCCTCCGGGTCGTGTGGTCCGCTATATCTTTTGGTCGGCAAAGCCGCCCAAAAGGATGCCGCTACCCCCACTAACGCGGGTGTACCGTTACCACTTTGACTTGAGGTAAGTTCGCACCACCGGGATCACATTGGTCCAATATATCAACAGCGCACTTATCACAATAAATCCACCAGATTTTACAACTAAATTTAAAAGCCAAGACCCAAAGTCAGGAATCAGGTGCACGCCAAAACCAACTCCCAAAAGGATACCTACCAAATACAGATAGCTCCAACTGAAAGGGTGCATTCCCATCTTGACATAGATATACACCGTTTTAAGAACGTTGAACAAGAACATGGAAAGCAAGGTAGCAATTCCAACCCCAACAATTCCCAAAGACGTGGAAGACAGGAAAAAATACGTTATGGAAACGTTGAATACCATCAAAAACAGAATCGCGATCAGGTTGAATCTGTAATGTTCAGAAAAGGAAATGATCTCTGAATTGAAACTCGTCGCCATATTCACCAACATACTCGCCCCAAGGATCAGCATGACCGGCACAGCAGGCTCCAAGTTGGACTTGGTGGGCAACAACTCCAACAACGGATGGATTCCCAAAACCACAGCCCCATAAAAAAGTCCACCAATCGCCAAAACGATGGTCGCCACCTCTTTGTATTTCACCTCCAAATCCAACAGCTGCCCTTTCTTGAGCAAATCAGAAATGATGGGCGCATAAAGCGCAAAAAGCCCCGTGGCTGGAATAGCCAACGTATTGGCCAAATTAACAGCAATCTTAAACGTTCCATTGGCTTCAAAACCCAAGAACGGCGGTATCATCAACCCGTCAATCCTAAAGGCGAAAAAGGAACCAAAGCTCCCTGCAAAAGCATAGAGGCTGTATTTATAATATTCTTTTTTAGATAACTTTTCAAACAGCAATTTGAAATCTCGGACATACCCCGGTTGGTAATGCGCCTGCATATACCACACAATACCGCATATCATCAAGACAAAGGAAAGTACAAAACCCAAAAGTCCCACAGACTGCTGCCATCCCAAATACACAATACCAATGAAGAACAACGGCAAACTCAACTTGGGGATGATCTTCTCAAACACCGTGGGCACAGCCAAACGCTGCATCGTGGTTGCCTGACGCTTGTACAATTCCACCATGGCCAAACAAAGTCCTATGGGAAAACTCCACAACACATAATGCATGGACTCCCAAGGCACAAAGGCATAAGCCAAGAGCAACACCCCCAAAACACCACTACCAATACACAGTATGGAATACAAACTGTAGTTGAAAAGCTGCTTTTGCACCCGTTCCTCCAACAGCGGACTGAAGTGAATCAACGCCTGTGCACCTCCCAAAACTAGGAGCGGATACAACAGCTGCGCACAGGAATCTACAAAACTGAAGATCCCCAACGTTTCCTTGTCCCAAGGGTAGATGAAAAAGGTGGAAACAAATCCCAGACCGATGCCAAAATAATTGATCAGTGTGAATAAAAAGAATTGTTTTCCCGCAACTTTGTGCTCCATGGATTTAGTAATTTTTGCGTGCTTGTTTCAAAAGTTTCACTCGTTTCAATTGCAGCAGATAAAAATGTGCCAAATCTTGAAAAAGTTCTTTTATCTCATATTGGTCATAGTCTTTGGAAAAGTACTTTGGCAAGCCAAAAACACTTTTACCTCCTTGAACAAAACCAGACAACAGACTGTTGTTGGGATTCAAAAGCTGACAGAGAATTAAATATTTTGATTGGGTCATGTCTTTTGACAAATTGCGTTTGATCACGCGGTCATGCACAATCAAGGCATCGTGAAAAACAGCTGCCTTATAGTGGTGAAACGCCAAGCGGTCCATATAATTGCGGTCTTCCCCATAGTGTCCAAACAAGGCTTCAAAATACCCCACCTTTTCAATGACCTCAACCGGCATAAACCAGGCTGCAGCATTGACAAAAGGAACCACCGCATGCACCTCATCAAGTGTGGTAGCTCTACTCAGGTAGGTTTTAAAACCGGCGTCCAATGTTCCCTTGGCATCAGAGAGATGCGTTGGGCTCACCACGCCAAATTCCGGATGTGCCTCACTGAAAGAAGCGAGTAATTTTATGGTGTTTGGAAAAATCCAAGTGTCTTGATTCAACAAAAAAACATGGGTGTACTTATGGTCAACCGCCCATTGCATCCCCAGGTTATTGGCCTTTCCAAAACCAAGATTTTGATCTTGTTCCAACAGGGTTACTTGAGGGAATTTTTTAATCAATTCCACAGAGTTATCTGTTGACTTGTTGTCAATAGCCAATACATCCACTGCAAGCTGTGATTTGAGTAGTGACGTTATATTTTTAGAAATCCATTGGGCTCCATTGTAGATCACCAAGATTACTATAATTTTTTTATCCTGCATAATGATTCGATTGTCCACAAATTTAAAGATATTTGCATAGCACGACGCTTTTTATTATGAAATATTATATAGTTATTGCCGCACATAATGAGCAGGAATTTATAGGATTAACCTTGGATTCCCTGCTTTCACAAACCCTACTCCCATCAAAAATTGTTGTAGTCAATGACAACAGCAGTGATCAAACAGGGAACATTGTGACTGCCTATGCTGCAAAACACCCCTTCATCACATTGGTTGAAAAGGTAAGTGATCCCATTCACATGCCGGGCAGTAAGGTCATCAAGGCGTTTAACACCGGTGCCAAAACACTGGACAACAACTATGATGTACTTGTCAAATTGGATGCTGACCTCATCCTCCCAAAACACTATTTTGAAACCATTGCCCGCCACTTCAACAGCGATGCAACTCTGGGCATGGCCGGCGGTTTTGCATACATTGAAAAAAACGGCGATTGGATTTTGGAAAACCTCACCAATAAAGACCACATCAGAGGAGCGTTTAAAGCTTACAGAAAAGAAGCCTACCAACAAATGGGCGGTCTTGTGGAAGCCATGGGTTGGGACACAGCAGATGAATTGATATGCCAATACAACGGTTGGAAAATCAAAACAGACGCATCCCTTCACATCAAACACCTCAAACCCACTGGTGCCAATTACAACCCCGCTGCACAATACAAACAAGGGGAAGCATTTTACACTCTGGGATATGGCACGCTACTCACGGTTATTGCCAGCTTAAAATTGGCGGTCAACAAAAAAAACATCCGCCTGTTCTGGGATTATATGGGTGGTTTTTACCGCGCTAAATCAGCCAAAACACCCCAATTGGTCACGGCAGCACAAGGGGCGTTTATCAGAAAATTGAGGTGGCGAAAAATAAGAGAAAAGGTGTTTAAAATTTAGGTTAACAGACAGAATACCTACAAAATCTTTTTTTCGTTATTATATAACTACATTTTGTGTTAATTATAAAATTCACTGATTTTATAGTCGGGCAC
>JAGHSS010000032.1 GCA_018065745.1 Candidatus Neoflavobacterium equi
CCAATAATCTGTAGATGGCAATTTTTTCCCTTTGTAGGTTCCGTCCCAAGTTGGATCATTTGCATTTGTACTTTTGATCAATTTCTCATACCTGTCAAAAATTAATATTTCTGCATCTGGAAAAACAGATTTTAATCTTGGGATGTTCCAAATATCGTTAAATCCATCTTGGTTAGGTGTAAAGAAATTAGGTGCATCAACCACCAATACTTTTTTGGTCACCACATCACAACCTTTGATGTCCTTAACATATACAGTATATTCTCCCATGGCTACTGGCTGAAAATGCGGCTGCTCTTGGTAGTTAATGTTGTCTAATGAATACAAATAAGTACTTTGTCCGGTAGCTTGCACTGAGATGCTGTTGTTGCCATTTTCAAAATGATTGACTACAATATTGTTAATCTGCGCCTTGTCAGAACGTTCAACTACAAATTTAAGTGTGATGTCACATCCAGCATCGGTACCAAGTAAAAGGGTATAGGTGCCTGGCATTTGTATTTCTTGATAAGCTTGGGTATTGGATGGAAATTCCAACCATTGGTAACTTGTATAACCACTTGGAGCATCCAGAAAAACAGACTGGGTTCCACATAGCGTCAAATACTGAGTGGGAAGATCTGCAGTGGGTTGAATGTTGATCTGTTGTATGTAATTTACAGAACAAGATGTAGTGTTGACTTTGATGAACAAACTGTATTGTTCTGGTGTAGTACTGACATAACGATCCAGATTGTTGATCTGATTCACAATGTTATTTGCATCTCCAACAGAAGTGAAAAATTGAATATCCTGTGTCTGGTGAATTTGGCTCAAATTCTGTTTGATGGTATTTAAATTTACAGCAAAATATCCATCAGATTCTCCGTCAACATCACAAAAGTTCAATACATCTAAATTGGTTGCACTGGCATTGATTTGAATGTTTAGCGGTGTAATTACAGAACAACCTGAATTGTTGATTTCTTTGAAGTAAAGCGTCCTGTTTTGAATTGCTACTTCTAGATTTCTCAAATCATTCAAAGGAATGGCATTTTCATTATTTAGTGCATCATTTTCTGTATAATAAAATCCATATCTGTGGGTTTGATCTTCAATAAGGGTATTTATGTATTGTTCTAAATTGATATTTAGTGTTTGGTTTTGATTTGGAAATCCACAAAATTTCAATTCCACAGGTTGTTTTGGAGCCAATATATCATATTCCACGCGTATCACACCTTCAATATTGCAGCTTGTAGTCATATTTACTTGAAGGCGGTAATCACCAGCTGTTGAAATGGTGTAATCTGGACTTGAAACTTGTGTGAAGCCGTTTATTGGTTGTCCATCTTTAAACCAAGAATAGCTTAAAGCTCCAGGAATTGGACTTGGAGTGATGTTGAGTTGCTGTCCAACGCAAAGTGCATTGCCAGTCTCCACGAGTCTATTTTCTCCAAGGTCTACAGCACTTTTGAAACTGGATCCCATAAGGAAAATTGCGGAGTCATAAAATTGATTTCCTTGGTCAGCAATTACCAATTTAAAATGGTAGGTTACCCCTGGAGTTACCGTTGAAGATGCGGTAAGGACTTTTGTCTGACCGTTGTAATTGGTTGGATGAATTTCCCCGTTAAATCCACCAAAATATTGTTCATTTTGGGCGTCGCAATTGTTGGTTGCTGCTCTTACAGTAGTCACTTTAACGGGAATATTTGTGTTGGGTACAACGGCTAAATTTTGATAATTAGCCGTGCTTCCTGCTTCTTTGATTAAAAAGGCAAAACCGTCTGAATAATTACATTGATTTCTTCCGGGATCACTCAAATACTGTTCTGAAGAGAAGATGTAATCAAAACTTATGAAGTTTGTGTTTGGAGTCACGTCAAATTCAATGGAAGTGGCATTGATAGTTCCTCTTTCATTGATGGCTAATTCCAAATCTTGATCTCCAATCCACGATGCGGGTCCGTCACTTAAAATGGAGTTATTGGGTCCCACAGCTCTTGATGCTTTACCGGTAGTAATAAGTACTCCATTTGTTGCAGGAAAGATTGGATTGGTATTGTTAAAAAAGCCATAGCTCTTTTTTTGATCATCAAAAACGTGACCTTTAATAACAATATTGTTTGGCGTCATACAAGCTGATTCAGGAAACAATTTTTGTACTAATGAAATGTCAGTTAAGTTTTCTGAAACACTTATATTCTGCGATGAGGCTGAGGAAACCGCCATCATTGCTAAGCTTGCTATAAATATTTTAAAATTTTTCATAATTGACGCAAATATATTAT
>JAGHSS010000105.1 GCA_018065745.1 Candidatus Neoflavobacterium equi
ATTATATTTTCAATGCGTCATAAATGACCTGTTGGATGTTTTCACGCACATTGTGTTTAGATAATTTGTTGGTATTGCTGTCTGGAAAAGACCTGTTGGAAATAAAGACATACAAAAGTCCGTTTTCTGGATCAACCCAAGTCATGGTACCTGTAAACCCGGTGTGTCCAAAACTCTTTTTGGATGCGCAACCACAGGTTGGCCCTGCATTGCCCAATTGAGGTTTGTCAAATCCAAGCCCACGTCTGTTTCCAGTACTGCAGTCATAACAAGTATTGAATGCTTCAAGGGTTTCCGGCTTGATGAATTGTTGTCCACCATAACGTCCCCCATTCAAATACATCTGCATCACTTTGGCAACGTCCAAGGCACTTCCAAAAAGTCCTGCATGACCTGCTACTCCATTCTGCATGGCTGCGGCCATATCATGCACATATCCCTGAACTTTTTCATATCTGAAATAATTGTCTTGTTCTGTTGGAGGAATCACAGACAAATCCATCTTTTGCAAGGGATTGTAAGTCATTGTGGTTGCACCCAACTTACTGTAAAACTTATCATTACTCAAGACAGCCAAAGATTTACCATAGGTCTTCTCTAAATATTCTTTAAAGAGGATAAAGGTAAAATCACTGTATTTGTATTGTTTCTTTGCCAAAACAGGAGATTTGGCAATGGCACTGATCAGGGTGTCGTTGTAATCTTTTCTCAAAAACAAGTTTTCTGAAACCTGCATGGGAAAATCAGGACTGTAGGTCTTTCTGTAATACTGCTCTGACGGTTTGTTGTTGGCGTCCAATGTGGCTTTGTAAAAAGCAATCCACGGTTGGAAACCCGCCTGGTGCAACATCATATTTCTGACGGTAAAGTCTTTTTTGTCTGTATCATTAAACACCGGCAAAAGCTCTCCCAATGTGGTGTCCAAGGTATAGCGCTTCTCTTCATAGGCCTGCATCATATTTGGCAAAGTGGACAGAATTTTTGTCAGAGAAGCCAAATCGTATACATCTGTGTTTTTAACGGCTATATTCTTGTTGTACTCGTGGTAACCAAAAGACTTTTCATAGACAATTTTCCCTTCTTTAGCCACCAATATCTGTAACCCTGGGGTCATGTTGTTGGCAATGGCTTGTTTGGCTAAATCGTCAATCTTATTCAATTTTACAGGATTAAATCCCATGGTTCCCGGCTGTGCATATCCCAAACGCTCAATGGCTGTGGTTTTAAAACCCGTTCCCACCGGCATGCTGCTGTGAATGGAAACTGGCAATTCTCCTTTGGCACCCAAGGCACCAAAAATAACTTCTGCCGTTGCAATTTGTGCAAAATCGTGGTTTTGATACCCCACAATCACGTTGTTGATGTTGGAGTAATCTTTGATGTTCAACAAGGTGTACGGACGCGCAAAAACACTTAAAATAACGTCATTTGATGCGCTAATTTGTTGAATCAGCTGAATTTCTGCCGCTGTAAAGTCGTTCTTTTTCCAAGCTCCATCTTCTTTGTGGTACCCAATAATTACCTTGGTGTATCCCTTTAAGGCCTCTAGTAATTTTACAGGATCGCGTTCTTCAACAACGTCAATGCGCGTATAACTCTTCAAGGTATTTTCAAAGGCTTGGTGTGCCCCGTCTCCAATCGCGACGTATGCAATGCGCTCTGCCTCCAAATTGCGAATGGGCAAAGCTCCGGTCTCTTTCTTAGCAATGGTGATCATCTCATCATACAACTGCTGGGAAAGGTCATCATAAACAGCGTCATTTAAATCTGCTGCGATGTTTTTGGTCTCTATGGGTTTATAATTGTTTAAACCGACCAAGTATTTGTACAACAAAATCTTTTTGACAGAATGCATCAAACGGTCTTCTGTGAATTTCTTTTGCTCAAAAGCCGTTCTAAACTTGGCAACAGCCAAGGGCACGTTCTCTGCAAAGAGCATGACGTCATTACCAGCAAGGAAGGCTGCCAAATCAATATCTCCTGGCGCTTTGAAATTACTTGCCCCTTTCATGTTCAAGGCATCTGTAAAGATCAACCCGTCAAATTTGTAATCTTCTTTTAACAACTCCGTCACTGTGGCATAAGAAAGTGAAGTGGGCACTCCTTTGGTTGGTTCCAGAGCTGGAACGTCCAAATGTGCTACCATAACGCTGGACATCCCATTTTGGATGGCAGAACGGTAAGGATACAACTCCATTTCAGTCAACGCCTTTTTATCTGTAGCTAAGAACGGCAGTGTGTGGTGTGAATCAGAATTGGTGTCTCCGTGTCCAGGAAAGTGTTTCCCAGTGGCAAAGACGCCGTTTTTCTGAATACCTTTCATCAATGCGATCGCCTGTGTGGTGACGCGGTATTTGTTTTCTCCAAAAGAGCGGTTTCCAATAATCGGGTTCAGCGGGTTGGAATTGATGTCCAACACGGGAGCAAAATTAAAGTGGATGCCCAAGCGCTTTGCCTGTGCTGCCATTTGGTTCCCCAGTTTCTCCAATAATTTGGGATTCTGAATGGCACCCAAACTCATGTTGAAAGGGAATCTGTATGTGGAATCCAGGCGCATGGCCAACCCCCATTCTGCGTCGATGCCGACAAATAGAGGTAATTTGGATTTTGATTGCAACCTGTTGGTGATGCGTGCTTGCCTGCCGGGACCGCCTTGAAAGAAAATCACCCCACCAATTTGGTTTTCTGTGATCAACTTTTCAACAGACGCCACATGTGCTTCATTTTTGTTGGAATATGCAGCAACCATAAACAACTGACCTACTTTTTGATCCAAGTTCATTTGGTTGTATACACTGTCCACCCAGACGGAGGCCTTTTTGGTATCTTGAGGGAAATGAGTGATTGCTTTTTGGCCATAGGTTACTTGGGCCAAGAGACATACTGCAAAAATGGTTTTACGCATAGGGTATTTATAAATGGTTTAAAAAAAATCACCATGGTGGGCATGATGATTGTGTATTTCTATAGATAACGTAAAGATTAAAAAAATCTGCTGTGCCAACTATCGCTAGCGGGTACTTCCCAAAAATCTTGCCATTCTCCAAGATTATTTACCAAATTGTTAAAAACGATGGTATTTTCTGATACCGCCTTTTCTTTGGCCATGCGTTTGAAGTCAATTAGGGTTTTAAATGCAATGTGTTCTCCCAATTTGAACGTCACGTTCATCTTGTCTAAAAGGTCCACACTGTATTTTTCTTCCAAAGATTGAATAAAGTGAACGCTGGAATCAATAGCACATCCTGTAACGGCTTGCACTTCTTGGTTCACTGCAATAATGATGAATCTGTTGTATTTGATTTCAAATCCAGCCTCTAATGGTTGACTGTGCGCTGCCCAACCGCTGATGAAGGCAGTTAACGCTTCTTTGATTTCCTCCACTTCAGCATCGCTAAATTTTCTGTTGGATTGATAGATCCAAATTCTGGACTCTTCTGGTAAGGTATTAAAATCTACTAACATAATTTTTTTGACTATACTACAAATGTAAACTATTATGGGAAATAAAAAAAATTTACAACTGCTTGTCCGTTTATTATCTGAGGGTTTGTATTACTCTTACTGACCTTGGCGCAGCTGCGTTAGGGGTGGTAGCGGCATCCTTTTTTGGAACACCTTCCAAAAAAGATACAGCGGACAACCCGGTCCTTTTGGCGTCGCTTGCGCGCCAAAGGGGAACGCCCAAAAAAGAATTCAAGAAATGACTACAAAAAAAAACGGTATCCAAAAATTTGAATACCGATTTTGTTATTATTTATTATAAGTCTTGTGCATTTGCAATGATCTCTGCAATGTCCATCACTTTGATTTCTCCTTCTTTGTGATTGAACTTGACACCGTCTGTCAACATGGTGTTGCAGAATGGACATCCGGTTGCAACCACATCTGGGGCTACTTCCAAAACGTCATCTGTGCGCTCCATGTTTACTTCTCTGTCCCCTTTTTCAGGTTCTTTGAACATTTGAGCACCACCTGCACCACAGCATAAACCGTTTTTCTTTGAGCGTTTCATCTCTACTAATTCAGCGTCCAATTTTTGGATCAAATCCCTTGGTGCCTCATAGCTGTTATTCGCTCTTCCAAGATAACACGGGTCGTGGAAGGTGATTTTCTTTCCTTTGAAACTTCCGCCTTCAATGCGCAATCTTCCGTCATCTAAAAGGGATTTCAAAAATTCAGTGTGGTGAACAACCTCATAACTACCACCCAATTCTGGGTATTCGTTTTTGATGGTATTGAAACAGTGTGGACATGCCGTTACTACTTTCTTCACCTCATAAGCGTTCATAACCTCAATATTCATCATGGCTTGCATCTGGAATAAAAATTCATTTCCAGCGCGTTTTGCAGGATCTCCTGTACAACTCTCTTCTGTTCCTAAAACGGCAAAAGGGACGTTGGCCTGATTCAATAATTTTACAAAGGCTTTTGTTATTTTCTTAGCTCTATCATCAAAACTACCTGAACATCCAACCCAGAATAATACTTCTGGTTGTTTGCCTTGGGCCATCATTTCAGCCATTGTTGGTACTACTAAGTTTGACATATATCTATTTGTTGTAATCAGTTAGTTAATTTGCTTCATCTTTCCAGTTCAAACGGTCCATTTGGTTGTACTGCCATGGCGCACCGTTGTTCTCTACATTGGTCATCATGTTGTTCAACTCCATTGGAGCCGCACTTTGTTCCATAACCAAATATCTGCGCATGTCCATAATGATGGACAACGGAGAGATATTTACTGGACATTCTTCCACGCAGGCATTACAAGAAGTACACGCCCAAAGCTCTTCTGGCGTGATGTAATCATTTAAAAGAGATTTGTTGTCTGGAACAAAAATACCGTTGTTGGCATCCATGTTTCTTCCAACTTCTTCCAAACGGTCACGGGTATCCATCATGATCTTTCTTGGGGAAAGTTTCTTACCAGTAATATTTGCAGGACAAGATGAAGTACATCTTCCACATTCTGTACATGTATATGCATTCATTAATTGCACCCAGTTCAAATCTTGAACGTCGCTGGCACCAAATTTTGAAGGCGCTTCTGCTCCTTCTGCTGGCGCAGCAAATGGATCTGCATTTGGATCCATCATCAATTTCACCTCATTTGTTACAGAGGCTAAATTGTCAAATTTTCCATAGGGATTTAAATTGGCAAAAAACGTGTTTGGGAAAGCCAAGATGATGTGAAGGTGTTTTGAATAATACAAATAATTCATGAACGCCAAGACACCAATAATGTGCAACCACCAAGCTGAACGCTCAATCATATAAACCGCTCCGGCATTCATACCGTTGAACATTGGCGCTATGTATTGAGAGATTGGGAAAGACCCTACTTGTGTAAAGTGTGTGTAACCCACTTGTTGTAAATGGAAATCTGCTGCGTTCATCACCAAGAAAAACACCATTAAGATGGTTTCAAAAAGGATGATGATGTTGGCGTCATTCTTAGCCCAACCTTTTAAGTCAATTGAATTTAAACGTTTTAATTTCACAATATTTCTTCTACAGAAGAACACTGCTACACCAAAAATGACTAAAAATGCTAAAATTTCAAAGGTTCCAATAAGGAAATCATAACCTCCACCAAGGAAAGACAACACGCGGTGTGTACCAAAAAGGCCGTCAATCATGATTTCAATCATTTCAATATTGATGATAATGAAACCAACATACACAAAGATATGCATGATTCCCGCCACGGGGCGCTTTACCATTTTGGACTGCCCAAGGGCAATCATTGCCATGTTCTTCCAGCGCTCATTCGGCCTGTCTGTGCGGTCAATGTCTTGACCCAACTTGATGTTGCGAATAAGCTTTTTGACATTCTTGGCAAAAAATCCAAATCCGAGGATCAGGATGATAGCGAAAAGAATATTGTCTAAATAACTCATAGATTAGATAGGATAGTTTAGTTAAAAAATTTGTTTGTTTGTTTTATTGTTTTGCTTTGTTTGTGTTCTTTTTATTCTGCTGATGTTTCAGCTGGTGCTACATACGTTTTGTTTTTCTTTCCAAAAACAGAAACATTGATGTAACGTGTTGGGTTCAATCTAACATCTTCTAACAACAATTCCAACTCTTTTGAAGCTTTGGTTAAGTTGTTGTACATTTTGTCGTCTTTCACCAATTTACCAATCGTTCCATTACCTGCTTCAATACCAGCTAAAAGACCGTTGACGTTGTTTAAAGTCGTTTTCAAATCACTTACCAATTTGTCTAACTGCGCTTTTTCAAGGTCAGATGAAATTTTGGCAAAATTTGCAGTAGTAGCATCTAAGTTTGCCACTGCAGAGGTGATTTTTGTGCGGTTGTCCACTAACAATCCATCAACGTTTTTAGAAACGCTTGAGAAATTAGTCATCGTGGTGTTCAACTCAGACAAGGTGTTTTTCAAGTCTTGTTGTGCTTTGGTATCTAAAATGTTGTTTACATTTTTCAATGTCAAATCCAAACCTGTCAACACAGAGTCTACTTTGATTTGAATTGGTGCCAACTTGTCCCCTAAGGAAGCCGTCAATCCCAAAATCACATCAGCTTTTAAATAATCTCCATCAACCGCATAGTTTTTATCTGTAAAATCAGGAACCAAAGCGATTTGTTTACCGCCAATGAAACCAGGTTCATAGATACTCGCTACTGTGTTTTTTGGAACTTGGAAATCTGAAGTCATCAACAACTCCACTAATAATTTCCCGTTGGATTCATCAATGGTAATCCCATTAACTTTCCCTACTGTTAATCCATTTACAGTAATTGCAGCAGAAGGACTCAACCCCTCCACGTTATCATAAACTACATAGAATTTACGAGTTGTATCAAAAAGTCCTTGACCTTTTAAAAAACTATAGCCCCAAAAGAATAATAAAATGGAACCAATAACTAATATTGCTGCTTTAATTTCTCTAGATAATTTCAAAATATATAGTTTTATAATCTTACAAAAATAAAAAATAATCTCTTTTCAAGAGCCTATTTTAATGCCTCTGTTACACTTATTTTTTTTCCGTTTTTAGACGCAACAATATAAGCAGAGCTAAACCCCTTATCCTTAGCTTCTTTCAAAGCTGCTTTGGCTTGGTTGTAATCTGAGGTAGTACCATAAAAATACTTGTATAAAGTACCTGATTCCTCCATAGTAACGTCTTCCAAGCCTTTAAAATTTTGCTTTTTAAGTGCTAATCGCGTTCCGCTGGCAGAAATTTGAATTTTAAATTCCACTCCGCTGTTGGAATTTGAAGTTGAACTCACTGCTTTGTTAACCACGGTTGTGGTGTGGCTGCTGTCTTTGGCTGTAGTTTTGATCACTTCAGACGTTGCAGCTGCAGGAGCTATGGATTTGATGTCTGGTGCACTTCCACCAAAATATTCTTTTTTGTAGTCCAAGATGGCTTTGGCAATTTGAGTCGCCATTTCATTTTGTCCTGCCTCTGAGTTTAAGAACGTCCCTTCTGCCTTGTTTGACAAAAAGCCCAACTCCACCAACACACGTGGCATGTAGATGTCTCTTAAAACCAAAAATCCAGCCTGCTTCACCCCGCGGCTGTTTTTTCTTACCTTGTTAAAGTTGTTTTCAATCAAAGCCGCCAATTCAATACTGTTGATCAAATTGTCCTCTTGCTGCACAGACATGCCAATAACAGATTGTGGAGATTTTGGATCATAACCGTCATATTTAACCTTGTAGTCTTTCTCCAAAGTTACTACCTCATTCTCCTTGCGGGCAACTTCCAAGTTGGATGCATTTTTGGTAACCCCCATAACAAAGGTTTCTGTTCCCGCTGCAGAAGGTGCGTTTTTCACCCCGTTGCAGTGAATGGACATGAACAAATCTGCATGGGCTTTGTTGGCAATAGTAGCACGGTCATTCAGCTCCACAAAGACATCTGTCTTTCTGGTGTAGACCACGTCAATATCATCCACCTTTTCTAATATTTTACCTAACTTAAGCGTTGTGCTTAAGGCGATGTTTTTTTCTATAAAGGAATTGTAGCTCGCCCCGTTGTCTTTTCCTCCGTGTCCAGCGTCCAGTACAACTTTGAATTTTTTGTTATGTGCATCCATTGGCGTTGAAACACTTAGAGCAAACACGGCAAGAATGAAAATATTTAATTTCCTTTTCATA
>JAGHSS010000081.1 GCA_018065745.1 Candidatus Neoflavobacterium equi
ATATTTGATATTAATTTAATATATTAAGCATGAAAGTAAATTCATGGTCACTGCTAGCATTGACTTTATTGGCTACAACCTTATCTTTTGGTCAAGCTAAAAAATTTAAAATACACACAGTTGCGTTTTATAACGTAGAAAACTTGTTTGATACCATCAAAGGACCAAACTTTGACGAAGAGTGGTTGCCAAACGGTGCACAGGGATGGAATTCAGCAAAATACAATAAGAAATTAGGACTTCTTTCCAAAGTAATTCCTGAAATTGGTACTAATGATCAGCAAAAAGAATCTCCTGTTGTTGTTGGAGTTACTGAGGTTGAGAACAGAGGTGTTTTGGAAGATTTGGTAAAAACGCCAAACATGATCAAACACAACTATGGGGTGGTTCATTTTGATTCTCCAGACAAGCGTGGTATTGATGTTGGTTTTTTGTATAAAAAAGATAAATTCACACCAATCAGCTATAAAAACATTCCGTTGTACATCTACCAAGGGATGGAAACTAAAAATGTAAAAATCACTGTTGGTGAGGATAATGAAGCGACAAACAATATAAACGTGGATGTAAACACCAAACGTGTATATACCCGTGATCAATTGTTAGTTACAGGGATTTTGGAAGGTGAAGAAGTTCACTTCATTGTGAATCACTGGCCTTCACGTTCTGGTGGTGAAAAGCGCAGTAGCCCATTTAGAGAAGCTGCTGGTAAATTGAACAGAAAAATTATTGACTCACTTTATGCAATCAATCCAGATGCTAAAGTGATGACCATGGGAGATATGAATGACGGTCCTTACAACAAAAGTATAACAACTAGTTTGGGTGCTGTTGGAGATAGAAACAATGTGGTTAAAGGTGGATTGTACAATCCAATGTATCAAATGCACAAAGAAGGTTTGGGTACATTAGCATATAGAGATGCTTGGGATGTTTTTGACCAAATTATTATTTCTGAACCATTGACAAGAAAGGATGACTATTCTTCATTGCGTTATTGGAAAGCGGGAATCTATGACAAAGATTATTTAAAACAAAAATCAGGTCAATACAAAGGTTATCCGTTGAGAAATTCTAATGGAGAGCCTGGATATTCAGATCACTTCCCGGTTTACATTTACTTGTTGAAAGAAATTAAATAAAACCTAATTATGAAAAGAGCTGTTTGTTAAAACAGCTCTTTTTTTTATACATTTCTCTGTGTTTACCGTGTTTATTTTTTAAAAATAAAATAAGTGAGCTGATTTTTATAACTATTTTCTTTTTTTATATCTTAGCAAAACAGTACGTACTATGGAAATAAAAAAACCTTTCAATCTCAATGAGTGGATTGATGCCAATAGGGCATTGCTAAAACCACCGGTTGGCAATAAAAATTTATATGTGGAGTCTGACGATTATATAGTTATGATTGTTGCAGGTCCTAACGCCAGAAAAGATTACCACTATAATGAAACGGAAGAATTATTTTATCAATTGGAAGGTACAATTCAAGTGGCTTACCAATTGGAGGGTGTCAAACACCTGGTAACTTTAAATGCAGGGGATCTTTTTTTACTACCTGCTAAAATCCCACATTCTCCTTCAAGATCTGAAAATTCCCTGGGTTTAGTCATTGAACGCAAACGTGCGGGAAGAGGTTTTACTGACGGACTGTTGTGGTTCTGTGAGGGGTGTAATGAAAAATTACACGAGGTCTATTTTGAACTTCACAATATTGAAAAGGATTTTCTTCCTCATTTTCAAACCTTCTATTCCAATGAAGAGTTGAGAACTTGTAAATGCTGTGGTGCCGTCTTGGAGACGGATACTAAATACATGAAATAAACAAACAATAGATATAATGACTACAAATTTAAAACCCTTCGGGATCACGGAAGCTTTACAGGCTTTGGGGATTAAAGAAACAAATATGGGTGCTTCTACTGGAAGTAACTGGTTTGCAAACGGTAAGACAATTGAATCCTATTCACCAGCTGACGGTTCTTTGATTGGAAGCGTGGTTTGTGCTACTGCTGCAGACTATGAAAAAGCAATGGCTACAGCTTCTGATGCATTTAAAGTTTGGCGTCAAGTTCCTGCTCCAAAACGTGGGGAGATTGTGCGTCAAATGGCTGAAGAATTGCGTGCAAACAAAGAGGCATTGGGTAAATTAGTGTCTTATGAAATGGGTAAAAGTTTACAAGAAGGATTGGGTGAGGTTCAAGAAATGATTGATATCTCTGACTTTGCAGTGGGAATGTCCAGACAATTGTATGGGTTCACAATGCATTCTGAAAGACCTAACCACAGAATGTATGACCAATACCACCCGTTGGGAGTTGTTGGGATTATTTCTGCTTTTAACTTCCCTGTGGCAGTTTGGGCTTGGAACTTAATGTTGGCACTTATTTGTGGTGACGTTTGTATCTGGAAACCGTCTTCTAAAACGCCTTTGTGTGCTATTGCATGTCAAAATATTATTTTAAAAGTGTTGGAACGCAACAACCTTCCTGAGGGAATTTCTTGTTTGGTAGTTGGGAATGAATCTGGTGATTTGATCAACAACGACAAACGTATTCCTTTGGTTTCTTTTACGGGTTCTACAAGAATTGGAAGACACGTGTCTTCAACTGTAGCTCAACGTTTTGGTCGTGCGATTTTGGAGTTGGGTGGTAACAATGCAATCATTGTTTCTGAACATGCAGATTTAAATATGGTTCTTGTTGGTGCGGTGTTTGGCGCTGTGGGTACTGCAGGTCAACGTTGTACAACAACAAGACGTTTGATTATTCACGAAAGTGTGTATGACAAAACAATTGCAACATTGCAAAGCGCTTATGGTCAATTGAAAATTGGAAACCCATTGGATGCAACTAATCACGTTGGTCCGCTGATTGACAAAGGTGCTGTAGCTGATTATTTGGACGCTATTGAAAAAGCGAAGGCTGAGGGTGGAAAAATTATTGTTGAAGGTGGTGTGGTTACAGGGGAAGGATATGAGTCTGGATGCTATGTAAAACCATGTATCATTGAAGCTAAAAATGACTTTGCAATTGTACAACATGAAACCTTTGCTCCAATCTTATATGTGATGAAATACAGCACTATTGAGGAGGCTATTGAAATGCAAAATGGGGTACCTCAAGGATTGTCATCTTCTATCTTCACTAACAATATGAGAGAGATGGAATTGTTCTTGTCTCAGGCTGGTTCTGACTGTGGAATTGCGAATGTGAACATTGGTACTTCTGGTGCAGAGATTGGTGGTGCTTTTGGTGGTGAAAAAGAAACAGGTGGTGGACGTGAGTCTGGATCTGACGCTTGGAAAACATACATGAGAAGACAAACAAATACCATCAACTATGGTTCTGAGTTGCCTTTGGCTCAAGGGATCACGTTTGATTTTTAAGTTTTGAAAACATCTAAATAAAAAGAGGGTTTGCACATTGCAAACCCTCTTTTGTTTGTATTGATATGGTGTTTGATGGAACTGCGTTAGGTGTAGTAGCGGCATCCTTTTTTTATGGCGGTAGCCTAAAAAAAGATAAAGCGGAAACACCGACCCCTTTTTCAGGGGGAACGCCCAAAAAACAAAAAAAATATTATTTTGTCTTCTTTACATATTGTGTCAAAATCACGATGTGCTGTCCTTCAACACGTCCTTCAATTTGATCAGCGTTGTCCCAAACCACTTTGATGTTGTGCACTGCGGCTCCTCTCTTAGCGGTGAAATTTGCGCCTTTTACATCCAAATCTTTGATCAAAACTACAGAATCACCGTCAAAAAGTAAATTTCCGTTGGAATCCTTGTGAATAATTTTGTTCTCATCTTCTTCAGTTCCTTCTCCAGTGGCAGACGCCCAGGCAAGGGTTTCCTCATCTAAATACATCATGTCAAGCAAATCTTGTGGCCATCCTTCTGATTTCAAACGGCTCAACATGCGCCAAGACAAAACTTGAACTGGAATATTTTCATTCCACATGGAATCGCTTAAAACTCTAAAATGGTTTGGATCTGTAGGTTTAACATTCTCTACTTGATCCTTACAATTTTTACATAACAAAACCGAATTTTCTAAAGTATCAGCAGCATCTGGCGGTAAATTGTACACTTCTAAATCATGCTCATAAGAACATAATTCACAAATGGAACCACTGCGATCTTTTAGTTTTTTTTCAATTACACTCATTATTATAGATTAAATGAAACTCCAATATTCCATTGGAATTGGTTGTTCAAATGTTCTGGTCCAACCAAATGGTTGTCATAAGATGCGATTGCAAATCCTACTTCAGTGAATAAACCAAATCCGTCTGAGAAGAAATAACGTGCACCAACGTGTCCACCAAAATTGTGTAAACCTAAGTCTAATCCTGGGTAAATATCCAATTCAGTTGGCAATTTCATAACACTTCCAATATTTGCGTTGAAACGTGCTTTTAAATCAAATTTTTCATAGAAATCTGCTCCATCATAGAAACGGTGCGTCCCTAAGATGTAGTTTGATTGAACACCAATAGACATGTTTTCTCCAATACCGTAATCATAAGTAGCCATGATTCCAGTTCCTCTGTCTTGAATGTTAGCTCCTACTTGAAATTTTTGGTCTCCTTTTCCATTAAACGCTTGAGCACTAGCCATTACTGAGGCTAATGCGAATCCTAATGTCAATAGTTTTTTCATATGTTAATTTTTTGCAAATGTAATGTTTTTATACAAATTTGAACAGGTTTTTTTATCAATCAATTTCTTCCTTTTTCATTTGGATAAAGAATCGGTAAATTATCGCTTTGCCAGAAGGTTTTTGAATCCACATCCATCAGGGATAATTTTCCTTTGAAAGCGGCTCCTGTATCCAGGTTCCAAACGTTGCCTGCTTTGACGGGAATGCTGCTGTCAATGCGGGTAACGGGGGTATGGCCAATGAAAATTTCCTTGTACAATTTCAAGCGCGTTGGGTAGGTAAGTGCGTCCATGGACAGGTTGGGATCCAAGGCCAATGCCATTTCCCAAAGGGTGCGGTCCCACCAAAAAAGTGGGGTGAAATATTCTGCTGTCACGCCTTTAAAATTGGTGAATCCCGCGTGGACAAACAAGCGGTTTTCTTGGTCCAAATGATAGGGTTTTAACTCTTTTAAAAAGGCAATATGTGCTGCTTTCTGCGCTGGTTTTGCAGTCTGGTAAAGATCAACTGTGGACTGGCCGCCGTGAAAGCGCCAAAGTTCATTGTCTTCTCCTTGTGTCAACCATTTTAACAACATTTCTTCGTGGTTGCCCATCAGAAAAATGCAGTCTTGTGTCTGTTTTAATTCAATGAGGAAATCTAGTAAATTCAGGGTGTCGTTCCAGCCATCTACATAGTCTCCAAGAAATATTAAACGGTGATTTGGGGTGATTTCTGCACGCTGTAAAACTTGTTTCAAAGCTTTGAGTCCGCCGTGTATGTCTCCAATCACAAAGGTTTTTGATGTCATATTAAATTTAAATGCCAAGGCACTTTAATGTTTGTTTGTATGTTTTGCGAATCTAATGTAGCCTAAATTTTAAAAATAAGCCTGATGTGGGGGCTTGAAATTGCGATTTGAGTGCTGTTTTATACTCAAATGGGCATTGTGTTGTGGTGTGGAAACCAAATTTGTATAATTTTCTATGAAAATTTAGGAGTTTTTAAGAATGTAAAAATTTCAAACTTTAAAGGGGTTAAAATGGTAATTCTGCAATGTAAATGTGTTATTTATGCGGAATTATAAGG
>JAGHSS010000020.1 GCA_018065745.1 Candidatus Neoflavobacterium equi
GTATATATAATATCTTTTTCATTTTTGAAGCTTCTTAAATTTGTTTCTGTAAAGCTGTAATAACTTCTACCGCCTTATTGTAATCTTCTTGCATTTCAGCATTTGAAGAAGGGGTATATCTTGCAAATTCACAGTTTTGTTTTAAACTTATAAATTGTTCTATCGTGGAAGCATCGGCCTGTTTTTCCAACAACAATTCTTTGATGTGATCCACACTCATTTCTGAGGTTTCAATATGCAATTTCGCTTTTAAGAAATTGTGCAATGCGCGTTCCATAGCTTCATAAAACGCCACTTTGTTTCCAAGTTGCTTTTTAGCTTCTGCCAAATATTTTTTAGCCAAACGGTCTGACTTTCTGATTTTGTTACCCACAACATCATTGTCTAGTGCCGTTTTCTTTTTGCGTAATAAAACAACTACCGGCAGTCCAACAACTGTTATACCAACCAAGATATAGAACAATAATGATCCTAAGAAATCATCCTTAGCCTTGTCTACAAAATGAGCATTGTTTTGGATAAACGCAAAGGCATCTTTTTGTTTTACCTTTTTCTTACTTGTTTTACCACTGTTGTCTTGATCTGCAACTGCATCTCCAAGACTAACATCAAGAACTACTTCTTGGGTCGTGATTGTTTTGTATTGTTTGGTTGCTAAATCAAAGTATGAAAACTCCAATGGTTTGATCACAAACTTACCTTCCTCATTTGGAACAATGGTGTATTTGTCTGTAACTCTACCTTGAGTACCTGTTATTGGCGTTGTAATTTCTTCCAAGTGTTGCGGTTCAAACATCTCTAGTGCAGTAGGAACTTGAGGTTTTGGAAGACTGAATAATTTCATATTTCCCTTTCCTGTTACCAACACATCTAAGTCTAGTGATTCCCCTGTTTTTAAGGCCGTTTTTGACGGTAGCATTTTAAAGTCAAACACCCCAACAGCACCCGTGAATGATTCTGGTCTGTTTTCTGTTGGCAATTCTTTTACTTTGATTGATTTTGCTCCAGCAACAATATTGCGTGTTCCTTGTTTGTATTCTGGACGCCCAAAGAAGTCTCTGCGACCTGTTGGCATATCCAACTCGATTTCCATTTTCAATGGTTCAAGAGGCAAATTTCCGGCTTGTTGAGGATACAAAACCACTTTTCTGATTTCAATAGAAACATATTGCTCCCCGTTGTAAGTATCAGGCACAGGTTTGAAATCTTTAATCTCAATAAATTGGCTCCAGAAATTATTGAATTTTGGAGTTGCAGTTTCTTTAGAACCATAAACACTCACATAAGGACTTACATAAAGTTTATAAACCACGGTTATCGGTTCATTTACATAAGGATTACTATTGGAGATATTGGCAACAAGGTAAACTCCTTCTCCCAACTTTTCTGCTGTTTGTTGTGGTTGTTGCTGTTGCTGTTGCGGCTGGTTTCCAAACGGATTGTAACGTTGGTACGGATCCTGTTCTTCCTTAACGGCATCACCCACAGTAACTTTTATGGGATTGGTTTTGTAAATTTTATTTTCTATTTCAATAGAAGCAGACTTGATGGTAAAACTTCCTTTTTTCTGAGGGATCAAATAGTAAGAATACGTTTTATTAAATGACTTTTTACCATTGATCCAAGAATAGCTCACTGATTGATTGGGAACCATCATGATTTGAAACCCATCAAAAGCAGGAGGAACAAAATTATCCCAATCTTCATTCATGGTAAAATCAATTCGCAAACTCTCATTGATC
>JAGHSS010000116.1 GCA_018065745.1 Candidatus Neoflavobacterium equi
GTATATTTACATTACAACAATTATTCACATGAAAAAGATACATATACTAATTTTGCTGCTACTGACTGTAGGCTTTACTTACGGACAGCAGATGAAAGAAGTCACTCCGCCTTTCAATATTAAAACGGTAGCGTTTAACCAAGGTGGTTACAACGTTGTGCCTATTTTTAAAACAGGAGATTCTTTTCAACTGACCTTTGATGACCTTTATGGGAACGAAGCAGATTATTACTACACCATAACTCATTGTGATTACAATTGGAATCCCAGCAACCTCATCAAGCAGGAATACTTGCAGGGAATGGATGATTTGAGAATTAAAGACTATGTAAATTCCTTTAATGCTTTGCAACTTTATTCTCACTACAAACTTCAAATACCAAACGAGAATTCGCGTATTTTAATTAGCGGAAACTACCTATTGCAAGTATTAAACTCAAGTAGAGAAGTGGTATTTTCAAGAAAGTTTATAATGTATGACAATCAAGTAAACGTACCGCTACAAATCAAACGCTCCAGAGACATTTCCACCATTGAGAAGATGCAAAACTTAGAGTTTAGCGTTAAAATGGGAGATCTATTACTTCAAAATCCCGTTTCAAATGTAAAAGTATCCCTGATACAAAACGGTAAATTAAACCAAGCCATTCAAAATATAAAACCACAATTCACTATTGGTAATGATCTGATTTACAAATACAACAAAGAGACGCAATTTTATGGTGGCAATGAGTTCTTTAATTTTGACAACAACAATATTAGAGGAACCAGCAACAGTGTTGCAAAAATAACTTCTGGAGATTTATACAACACCATCTTGCATACCAACCAATCTAATCCTGAAGGCATATACACGTATTTCCCAGATGTCAATGGTAATTTTTATGTGAGAAACATCAATGGTGAAAACCCGAATATAGAAGCAGATTACTCTTGGGTTTACTTTACATTGGACAGACCAAACAGCTTGGGCAACAACGACATTTATGTTACTGGAATGTTCAATAACTATGCTTTGACTGAAGAAAATAAAATGATTTATAACAAAGACCGCAGACTATTTGAGGCGGCCTTACTTATCAAACAAGGATTTACAAATTTTGAATATACGCTATTAAATAAAAAAGGCGGTATTGATTATGAAAATGCGATAAACGGCAATCATTATCAAACAGAAAATCTGTATACGGTATTGGTTTATTACAAAGGAAACAACGATAGATATTACAAAGTAATTGGCAAGGGAGAAGCGAATTCTCAAAACATTGTTAATTAATTGACATACGTTCAAAGTACTGCTAAAATTCTTATATTTGGAATATAAACGCTACAATCTATGGTATCACAAATAACTAATGGTATAAAAATATCTGTACAAACAAGTTTTGAAGGCACTTACTTCAAGAACTATCAGATTTCTTATGCCTTTACTTATAAAATTACCATAGAAAATCACTCCAAAGATGCGGCTCAACTACTGTCTCGTCATTGGGAAATATTTGATTCTTTAAACCATAAAGAAACCGTTGATGGCGCTGGAGTTGTTGGCGAGAAACCTGTAATTAAACCTGGAGATAGTTTTACCTATCAGTCGGGATGTATGCTCAACTCTCCTATTGGCGCGATGAAAGGTTTTTTTAATATGGTGAATTTCACGACGTCCAAATCCTTCAAAGTGATTATTCCAAATTTTAGATTAAGTGCAGCATTTGCTATAAACTAAGTTAACCACTCCCCTTTTCTCCTTTTTAAGGTCTTTTTTTGCTGTCTTTTTTGTATATTCGCAATGCTATAAATTTTAGAATAAATCAAACAGATATGTCAAAAGGATTTTACAACGTTCCCAAAGCACTTAACGAAGTAGTTAAATCATATGCACCAGGAACAAAAGAACGTGAAGAAATTTCTATCGCTTTCAAAAACTTATACAATTCAACTGTTGATATTCCACTATACATAGGTAGTGAGGAAATCAAAACAGGAGATACTCAAAGGTTATTCCCACCATTTGACCACCAACATACCTTAGGACATTACCACCAAGCTGACAAGCCGCTTATTGAAAAAGCTATTTCAACAGCGTTGGAAGCAAGAACTAAGTGGGCGTCTTTACCTTGGCAACACAGAGCTTCTATCTTCTTAAAAGCTGCAGAATTGATTGCTGGTCCATACCGTTCAAAAATCAATGCTGCAACGATGATTGCTCAAGGAAAAACAGTACACCAAGCTGAAATTGACTCTGCATGTGAATTCATTGATTTCTTGAGATACAATGTTGAATTCATGACTGAAATATATGCACAACAACCAAATTCTGGTGACGGTGTTTGGAATCGTTTAGAGCACAGACCTCTTGAAGGATTCATTTATGCGATTACTCCATTTAACTTTACTGCAATTTCTGGTAACTTACCATCTTGTGTTGCTTTAATGGGTAACGTAGTGGTTTGGAAACCGGCTGCAACTCAAATTTACTCTGCACAAGTAATTGTTGAAGTATTCAAAAAAGCGGGATTACCTGATGGTGTAATCAACGTTGTTTATGGAGATTCTGCCATGATTACAGAAACGTTACTTGACAGCCCTGATTTTGCTGGTATTCACTTTACAGGATCAACAGCTGTGTTTAACAGTATGTGGTCTAAAATTGGACAGAACATCAACAAATACAAAACATATCCAAGAATTGTTGGAGAAACAGGAGGAAAAGACTTTGTATGGGCACATCCATCTGCAGATGCTAAAGAAGTTGCTACAGCACTTACCCGTGGATCTTTTGAATATCAAGGACAAAAATGTTCTGCAGCTTCAAGAGCATACGTACCTGCTTCAATGTGGAATGACGTTAAAAAATACATGACTGAAGATGCAGCGACTATTAAAATGGGATCTCCAGAAGATTTCTCTAACTATATGTCAGCTGTTATTTCTGAAGGATCTTTTGACAAATTAGCAAAGGCTATTGACGCTGCAAAAGCATCAAATGAAGCTGAAGTTGTAATTGGAGGAAACTATGATAAATCAAAAGGTTGGTTTATTGAACCTACGGTTATTTTAACGACAAATCCAAAATACACGACCATGGAAACTGAATTATTCGGTCCGGTCTTGACGGTTTATGTTTATGAGGATAACACTTGGGAAGATTCATTAAAGTTAGTTGATGAAACATCAATCTATGCTTTGACGGGATCTATTTTTGCCAAGGATGCTTATGTAGTAGATTATGCAACAAAGGCGTTAGTTAATGCTGCAGGTAATTTCTACATCAACGACAAACCAACAGGAGCTGTTGTTGGACACCAACCGTTTGGTGGAGCTAGAGCATCTGGAACTAATGACAAAGCTGGATCAATCTTGAATTTATTGCGTTGGGTTTCTCCACGTTCAATCAAAGAGACCTTTGTACCAGCAACTGATTACAGATACCCATTCTTAGGATAATAATATAAAGGGGATACATTCCCCTTTAATTACAATATAAA
>JAGHSS010000268.1 GCA_018065745.1 Candidatus Neoflavobacterium equi
GTACCATTTTTTAGCCATATATTTGTATAAGAAATTACAAACCTATGGATAGTAGTGTTGAATTTCTCATCAATCAAAAATCGATCAATCAAAAATCAATCAAAAAGTAATCAATTGAAAAACGAACAGTTTAAAATTTATGGGTATGAACATTGAGAATACAAAAGCACAGATGCGCAAAGGCGTACTTGAATTTTGCATCTTGTCTGTACTAAAACAAAAAGAGGCCTATACCTCAGAGATTTTAGAGACACTCAAAAACGCAAAATTATTGGTAGTAGAAGGAACCGTATATCCCTTGTTAACACGATTAAAGAATGACGGACTCCTCTCTTACAGATGGGAAGAATCTACCTCAGGACCCCCAAGAAAATATTACGGCCTGACTCCGTTAGGACAAGAATTTTTGGAAGAACTCGGATCAACCTGGAATGAATTAGCAGGCGCAGTAAACACAATCACTACAGAAAACTAAAATTATGAATAAGACAGTTAGCATTAATATCGGCGGGTTATTCTTTCATATAGATGACAACGCTTACAACCAACTAAACACCTACTTCAATACCATTAAGAATTCACTTTCTGAAGACTCTAAAGAAGAGGTGATGCACGACATAGAAACACGCGTTGCAGAACTACTAGGCGCACGCATTGTTCCAGACAAACAGGTCATCAACCACATGGACATTGATTACATCATCAGCGTGATGGGAAAACCTGAAGATTACATCATTGATCAAGAGCAAGAAAACAACTTTACCCAACAAGCAGCTCCTAATTATACAGCTTACGGAAAGAGAAAATTGTTCAGAGATACAGAAAACGGAAAAATCAGTGGGGTTTCCACAGGAATCGCTCATTATATTGGAGTAGATCCAATCTGGGTACAACTGTTTTTCATTTTAATTGTTCTGGCTGGATTTGGATCGGGAATTTTAGTTTACATCGGTTTCTGGTTGTTGGTCCCTGCGGCAGTGACTACTTCTGACAAACTGTTGATGCACGGAGAACCAATCACAGTGAGCAACATTGAAAAAAAGATCAAAGAAGGTTATGACAAGGTGAGCAACACCTTTCAGGAATACGACCCAAAAACATTTAAAAAAAAAGTAAATACAGGGGTTGATAAAAGTGTAAGCTCTATTGAACGCGTTTTGGTGGGGATTGCAAAAGCCATCGCAATCGCTATTGGGGTCTTTTTAATGATTATCAGTCTGTGTGGAATGGCTGCAGTGACCATATTCTCTGGTTTAATTACTTTCTACCACCTGTTTGACCCCAATATGCAATTTGGATTGACAGAGCAAATTGTTGGAGAAGGTTTCAACACCACACTCTTTGGAATTTTAGTGTTTTTCTCTTCCATCATTCCGCTGTTGTTCCTGTTCTTGTTGAGCATCAAAATCATCAACCCAAACAGCAAACCGATTGGGAAATATTTCACCCTTTCCATGATCGCGCTTTGGATTCTTGCCCTCTTTGGTTGGATCTATTTTGGTATCACCACAGGGATGCAAAATTCTACCAAAGCTAACGTGACGCAAACTGAGTTCATAGAACTTGCAAAAAAGGATACGTTGATGGTGTATATGAACAACAATGCATTTTACAGCACAGACCCCACCCCAAACTTCACAAAGAAGATGACGCTTGATCAAGGGGACAATAACATCCTGTATTCCAACAGAGTGGAAATTGAATTCAGAGAATCTCAAGACGGTACCTACTCTACCATCATTGAACGCTCAGCAAAAGAAAACACGTTGAAAAACGCGAAACAAATCGCAAATCAAATCAACTACCAATACAATATAGAAAACAACAAATTGCGTCTGGATAATTATTTTACTTCAGCTCCTAAAAATTTCACTAACGACCAACGTGTATACATTTATGTGTACGTTCCAAAAGACGTGGTAATCAAGGTGTCAAAAGAAGTATTGAGCTACAGTAATTTATATGATGAAAACCCAGAAAATGACATGTTGTTCAAATTAGGTGACAATCAAGAATGGACACGCATCCACAACAACAACAACAACAACAAAGAGGAGCAAAATGTCCAAACTCAAACAAATTCCTTGGTTCCAACTGGTAAGACAACCATTGAAAGAGAAGTAGATTCTCTTTTAAATGCATCGAATATCAAATAACAACAACCAACCAAAAAATCAAAAAAGATGATCAAATTTGCATTATACCTTACCAAAATCTTACTTGTGCTTGGTACCGCTTTACTAGCGACTAGTTGTGAATTCAATTTTAAAACACTAGCCCCAACTGGTGCAATTGAAAGGACAACCCAACAAATTAATGCCCCTTTTGAAAATATTAAAGTGAGTCAAGGCATACAAGTAGTTTTAAACCAAACGGGAAGCACTGCGGTAGCGGTGGAAACTTTTCCAAACTACTTGGAACACATCAAAATTGAAGTGGTCAATGAAACCTTGGTGATCAAGAAAAAAGGCAACATTTACTTCAGAAGCAATAAACCGGTTATGGTTTATGTAAACAATGCCCAATTCAAAGAATTAACAGCCAACAGTGGCGCGCGTATCTTGAGTAAAACAAGCATCAAAAGTGACAACCTACACTTGGATACCAGCAGCGGAGCTTCCATTACACTTGAAGTCGTTACAAGAAAACTATTTGCTGACACCAGTTCTGGCAGCACCATCACCATCTCTGGAAAAGCCATAGACACTGAAGCAGATGCTTCTAGTGGTTCCAACATCGACCTCAAAAAACTAACCGCAGTCAACGCTGTAGCAAACAGTTCCAGCGGAGCAGAAATACACGTGAACCCACAGACAAAATTGGAAGCAGAAGCATCAAGCGGCAGTAGAATATACTACTTCTCTGCCTTGAGCCAAATTGCAATTGACGAAAGCTCAGGAGGTAAGGTTAAATATCAAGAATAGCTTTTTAATTGTTCATTTTTAGCATTTTAGTAGATGGTTTTTCATTTGTAAATAGTTTTTCATTTGTAAATGGTTTCAACTATTGTGTATGGTTTGTCATATGAAGACATATAGCTTGCATGTAAGTGAGAAGTCAATTATTTAAATTAAAATTGCCACTAAAATTTCAAGTAAAATTTCAAGTAAAATTTCAAGTAAAATTTCAAGTAAAAT
>JAGHSS010000188.1 GCA_018065745.1 Candidatus Neoflavobacterium equi
ATACAGAAATATATCATAAAATAATAAAATTAATTATGCTCTGAATTTGTATTTTTGTATAAAACATTCAAAATATGATCAACCTTTTTAATCTTTCACTGCGTTTAAACGGCTTTCCAATTGAAAAAGCCACAAACGAATATCAAAAAATTAAAGAAGTTGAGGCAAAAGATTTTGAAGCTTACAACCAAAAAAGAAAACAGGAAATACTCCATTTTCACTTGGAGCACAATTCTTTTTATCGCGCCAAGACAGCCGGAATGAATCTTGACTCCTGGGAGGATCTTCCCGTTTTGACCAAGAAAGACTTACAGATACCTTTAGAGCAAAGAATATCTAATGGCTATAACATAAAAGACTTGTTTGTCAACAAGACATCAGGCTCAAGCGGTGATCCCTTTATTTTTTGCAAAGACAAACAGGCACATGCCCTGACCTGGGCATCCATTATTGATAAATTCAGTTGGTATGACATCAACTTTAACCATTCATATCAAGCCAGATTCTACGGCATTCCCCTTGATAAATTTGGATATTACAAAGAGCGCGTTAAAGATTTGCTTTCCAGAAGATACCGCTTTCCCATATTCAATTTAGACGATGCCTATTTGAACGAAATCACCTCCGTTTTTAAAAATAAAAAATTTGATTACATCAATGGATATACGTCATCCTTAGTCTTGTATGCAAAATTCCTTCAAAAAAAGGGATGGTGCCTTAAAGACCTGTGTCCAACACTTAAAGTTGTCATGGTTACCTCAGAAATGCTTTTTGAGGAGGATAAAAAAATCATGGAAGAATTTTTTGGCGTGCCCATAGTGAATGAATACGGGGCATCAGAATTGGATTTGATCGCTTTCCAAACACCAGATGGCCTGTGGAAAGTAAATACAGAAACACTTTTTGTTGAAATCTTAGATGAAAACAACCGTCCAGTACCTCACGGTAAAGAGGGGAAAATTGTAATTACCTCATTGTACAACAAAGCACATCCATTCATCAGATATGAAATTGGTGACATTGGATCTTTGACAGCAGACAGTACCCCAAGTCTGCCAATATTAAAAAAATTAGTAGGTAGAACCAGTGATGTAGCGCTGTTGCCAAGTGGAAAAACCATTCCGGGTTTAACCTTTTATTACGTGACTAAATCAGTCATCAAAGACGACGGAAATGTCAAGGAATTTGTGGTCAAACAAACACAACCTGATACCTTTCAGATTCATTATGTTGCAGATGTTGAACTGAGCAATGCAGATAAAGCGGAAATTATTAAAGCTGGAGAAGTTTATCTTGAAAAAGGATTGGTATATCAATTCCAGAGACATCATGTCTTGGAACGCAGTAAAAGCGGTAAATTAAAGCAATTTCAATCACTTGTACCCAAACAAGAGGCTATTGGCGTCTCAAAAGACTAATCCTTGTATTTTTTATACCCCAAATACATCCAATTTAACATATAATAAGCGGATGCGAAATAATTCAATTTTTCAACCTTGGTATAGAATTCCCATTGGTATTTAATCAGGGCTTTTTTATCTCTTGAAAGGGAGTTTTCTCTGATTCTGTAAATTGCCATAGGCGTCTCAATACCAACAGCAAAAGGGATTTCTTTTAGGTAACTCAACCAAAGTCCCATATCCTGCCTTTTTCTAATTTTGGGCATGAATTTTTTCCCAAGTTTCCCCACGTCTAAAAAGGCCGTAAGACAACTTATGGAGTTGGTTTTTAAAATATCGTGGTAGGTAACTTTTTTAGGAACGATAAAATCAGAATATATAAAATTCAAATGTTCATCACTGCGTCTGTATGAAGAAAACACAAAAGGTGCTTGTTGTTCCAAGCACTTTTTTATACTGTTTTCAATAAAATTGGGAAACCACAAATCATCAGCGTCAATAAAGGTTAGGTATTGACCATTTGCAGCAGCAATTCCCAAATTTCTAGCCACACCCGCACCACTATTCACCTCTGTGGAAAACACCTTAATTCTAGCGTCTGATGCAGCCAGCGCATTGATCAATTCTAAAGTATTGTCTGCAGAACAATCATCAATGAGAAGCAGCTCCCATTGATTGTATGTTTGCTGTTGAATAGAAGAAATAGTTTCTCTTATAAATTCAACAGAATTATATGTTGGAGTGACAATAGAAACCAATCCTTCTTTCATTAGTAAGCCTTTTTTTCACCTTTAACAGCATTGTAAACTGTCAAGAAAATGATTTTTATATCTAAGAGTAGCGACCAATTTTCCAAATAGAAAATATCATATCGCACACGGTTTATAATATCTCTTTGTGTTTCCACCTCACCTCTGTAACCACTCGTTTGTGCCAAACCAGTAATTCCAGGTTTAATAAAGTGACGCACCATGAATTTATCAATGCTTTTAGCATACATCTCTGTATGACTGACCATGTGAGGTCTTGGACCAACCACAGACATATCCCCCAAAAACACATTGTAAAATTGTGGCAATTCGTCAATACTTGTTTTGCGGATGAATTTACCTATTTCAGTAATTCGAGGATCATTTTTGGATACCTGCTCTAAATCTGCAATTTCATTAATGTGCATTGATCTAAATTTGTAGCACATAAACTCTTTGTAGTCCAAACCGTTTCTCTTTTGTTTGAAAAACACAGGACCATTTGATTCTCTTTTAATTAAGAAGGACATGAGCGGTGTTAACCAAGACAAGACAAAAACAATCACTAGTGATGAAAATAAAATATCAAAAAGTCGCTTCAGTGCAAAGTTTGATCTGCTTTCCAGCGGTATTTGTCTGTAAGCATAAACGGGAATTACCCCATAATAATCATACTTTTTAGAACGGACTAAAACCTCGTTTTTACTTGGTAAAAATTTTAGTCTGATCAGGTGATTGTCTGTAAAACCAATGACGTTTTCAATCACAAATGTTGGCAAAGACTCCAAGGAACAATACAATTCCTCCACATGTTGTGCTTTCAAAGAATGAAGATATCTCATAAGTTCATCTTTATTAGCAAATCCATCTGTTTTGGAAACTAAATTATAACCGTATTGATCGTTGTCGTTGAAGAAACGAACAAGTTGTTTGGATAAATAATCATTTCCAATAATTGCTGTAATTCTCAAGTTCCCCTTGTACACAGAGCGGTATTTTCTCAGCATAAAGAAGACACCAAATTTGAAAATCCCAACAGCTAAAACGCTTATGATCGTATATTTTAAAATAGAGAAATTATCAACCTTATGGACAAAAAAACCAAGGTATGCAAAGTTCAAGATAACGAATCCAACGTACAACCTAAAGATTTTTGAAATTACATCCGTTATTTTAGTGTATCTGTAAACTTCATAAAATTGCACATAATACGTTATTCCCAACCACACCAACGTAATGAACAAATGATACAATCTATCATTCATACCATGAAGTACAAAATTGGCAATAACATTAATCAGTACCAAATCCATCAACATGGTAAACGGCCTGATGTATTTGGAATATCTCCCTATATTTTTTCTCAAAACTTATTTAATATAATTACTAAAATCCTTGTGTTCTTCCTTAGCTAATTCCTCTTTTGACAACGACTTAAAATAGTCATAGGTCAACTTCATCCCCTCTGCTCTATTAACCTTAGGCTCCCAACCCAATAATGCTTTAGCCCTTGATATATCTGGCTGACGTTGTAATGGATCATTTATTGGTAATTCCTTATAAACGATGTTTTGATTTGTACCTGTTAGCTTTATGATTTCCTCTGCAAAATCTTTGATGGTGATCTCATCTGGATTTCCAATATTCACAGGATAAATATAATCACTCAACAACAATCTATATATACCTTCTACCTGATCATCTACATAACAAAAAGATCTTGTTTGTAACCCATTACCAAAAATGGTCAAATTTTCACCTCTCAATGCTTGTCCAATAAATGCTGGAATAACGCGTCCATCATTTAAACGCATTCTTGGACCATAGGTATTAAATATTCTTACAATACGGGTTTCAACACCGTGAAAGGTGTGATACGCCATCGTTATAGACTCTTGAAAACGCTTTGCTTCATCATACACTCCTCTTGGACCAATGGTATTTACATTTCCATAATAGTCTTCTGTTTGTGGGTGTACTAATGGATCGCCATAAATTTCTGAAGTGGAAGCAATTAATATTCTAGCATTTTTAACCCGTGCCAATCCCAATAAGTTATGTGTACCCAAAGAGCCCACCTTTAAGGTTTGAATGGGAATTTTTAAATAATCAATCGGACTTGCAGGAGATGCAAAATGAAGAATATAATCTAAATTACCAGGCACGTGTACAAACTTAGTTACATCGTGGTGGTAAAATTCAAAATATTCATTTTTGAAAAGATGTTCAATATTTTTTAGGTCACCTGTTATAAGATTATCCATCCCAATAACATAATAACCTTCTGCAATGAATTTGTCACATAGGTGAGATCCCAAAAATCCTGCAGCACCAGTTATTAAAATTCTAATCATAATTTTTATTTGTTAGGTATTCACATGCTTTAAAAAATAATATTTCTTTACACAATTAAATGTAAAAAGCGTTGACTGAACAACGGCCTTTACATTAACATTTACAGTATACCCATAAATGATGAAGATCGCAAAAGACTAATTATTTGGTAAAATATGCTTTAAACAATAATAATATAAATTTTAGATTCTGAACAAAATACCTTTTGAACAGACGTCTTGGTTCTTGAATAAGTCTAAAAAACCATTCTAACCCTAGTTTTTGCATAAATAAAGGGGCGCGTTTGACTTTTCCAGATACCACATCAAAACTTCCACCAACACCCATTATAAAACCTAATTTAGAAAGTTTCTCTCTGTGTTCATACAGAAATATTTCTTTTTTAGGAGAAGTCATTGCAACAAACAAATAGGTGGCACCACTAGCAACAATGTCAGAAACAATTGCTTGCTCATCCTGTTGTTTGAAATAGCCGTTTCTGTAGCCCCCAATGATTGTATTTCCATATTGAGCTGTAAATTTTTCAACCACTTTTTCAACTACTTCTTCAGTAGCGCCCAAAAGGTATACAGATTCATTTCTCAGGTGGGCATTTGCAACAAGATTGGTAAAGATATCAATTCCTGCTACGCGTTCTTTTAAAGGATTTCCTAATAATTTTGAGGCCCAGACTACAGCTGCACCATCAGCATTTATTAAATCCGCCTCATTAACACTCTTTGCAAGCTCTGGATTGTCTTGCATAGCAACAATTTTTGCTGCATTTACTACCGTGTGGTGAAGAGAGGTCTTTTGGTCAATACTTTCATTGATAACTTCAAGAGTTTCTGACATGGTCAGATTGTCAACAAAAGTGTTCAAGAGGGAAATTCTATGGTATCCTTTTTTCAAAATTATATT
>JAGHSS010000304.1 GCA_018065745.1 Candidatus Neoflavobacterium equi
TATATAAATAGTGGGAAACAAATGTAATTAAAGTTGGTTCAATAAAAAAATGCACCCGTATAATTGTCAGTCGTTTGAAAAAAGGGATTTTGAATAAAGAACAGCCATTGCAGTACCTGCGTTAGGGGTTGAAGCGGCGTCCTTTTTTGGCTTTAGCCGGAAAAGATACAGCGGAAGACCCGACCCATTGAGCGGAGCGAAACTTGGGGAACGCCCAAAAAAAATGACCAAAAAAAAAGGATACCATTGCTGATATCCTTTTGAAATATTTTGAAGAGATGACCTTATCCTTTCAACGCATTTGCACCACCCACAATTTCCAAAATTTCATTTGTAATTGCCGCTTGACGCGCTTTGTTGTAAGTTAATTTCAATTGATCTCTTAAATCTGTAGCATTATCTGTTGCTTTATGCATCGCTGTCATACGCGCACCGTGCTCTGCCGCAAAAGAATCTCTAATTGCTTTGTACAATTGTGTTTTCAAAGATTTTGGAATCAAAGTTACCACAATTTCTTCTTTTGAAGGCTCATAGATGTAGTCATTAGCTGCCGTTTCCTCTTCTTGAGAAGCGATTGGCTCTAATGGTAAAAATTGCTCAGCCATGATGTTTTGCGTGGCAGCGTTTACAAATTGATTGTAAACAATTACAATTTTATCATACTCACCTGTAAGGTACATATTGGTCAAAGACTCCGCAATTACTGCAACGTTTTCAAAAGTTAGTTCATCAAAAACATCACTTCTATTTGCAATAACGTGGTTGGTCTTGTATAAAGATTCATACGCTTTTTTACCAATTGCGAAAACTCCCACTTTGTCTGCGTCATACTGTGCTGCAACCTCTTTCACTTTTTTCAAAGCGTTGGTGTTGAAAGCACCACACAAACCTCTGTTTGATGTAATAGCAACAATTAATACACGGTTGATTTCACGTTGATCTGTGTAGATTCCCGTTGCACCTCCTTCAAGAGAACCTGAAAGATTTTGTATTAATTCAGTAAGTTTTTCGGCATAAGGGCGCATCGCAGTAATAGCATCTTGAGCGCGTTTTAATTTCGCTGCAGATACCATTTTCATCGCAGATGTAATTTGCATCGTTGATGAAACAGAACTAATTCTATTACGTATTTCCTTTAAGTTTGCCATTTTTAATTCTTGAAATTAGGAAGTAGGAGTTAGGAGTTGCTTCCAACTCCTATTCCCTGAATTATTAATATTTTGATGAAATCTCTTTTGCTACTTTGTCCAATACAGAAGTTAATTCATCTGTATATTTTCCAGCTTTCAACGCATCAAGCGTATCTCTGTGTTTCGCTTTTAAGAAGTCAATAAAGTCTTTTTCAAACTCTTTCACTTTGTTCACAGGAACGTTTCTCAACAAGTTTTTAGTTCCAGCATAGATGATCGCAATTTGATCTTCTACTGCATACGGATCATTAACCGCTTGTTTCAAAATTTCAACGTTTCTCTTACCTTTTTCAATTACATTTAAAGTAACTGAATCCAAATCAGAACCAAATTTAGCGAAAGCTTCTAACTCACGGTATTGTGCTTGGTCTAATTTTAAAGTACCAGATACTTTTTTCATTGATTTAATCTGTGCATTACCTCCAACACGAGATACAGAAATACCAACGTTAATTGCTGGACGAACTCCTGAGTTGAACAAGTCAGACTCCAAGAAGATTTGACCATCTGTAATAGAGATCACGTTTGTTGGGATGTATGCAGAAACGTCTCCAGCTTGAGTTTCAATGATTGGCAACGCTGTTAATGAACCACCACCTTTAACGATTCCTTTGATAGATTCTGGTAAGTCATTCATGTTTTTAGCGATCGCGTCATCAGCGATAACTTTAGCAGCACGCTCTAATAAACGAGAGTGCAAGAAGAAAACGTCTCCAGGGTAAGCTTCACGTCCTGGTGGTCTTCTCAAGATCAAAGACATCTCACGGTAAGCTACCGCTTGTTTTGATAAATCATCATAAACGATCAATGCTGGACGACCTGAATCACGGAAGTACTCACCAATAGCAGCACCTGCGAAAGGAGCGTATACTTGCATTGGAGCAGGGTCTGAAGCGTTAGCCGCAACGATGATTGTGTATGCCATTGCACCTTTTTCTTCTAACGTTTTAGCAATACCTGCTACTGTAGAAGCTTTTTGTCCAATTGCAACATATATACAGAATACTGGTTTACCAGCATCGTAAAATTCTTTTTGGTTCAAGATAGTATCGATACAAACTGTAGTTTTTCCAGTTTGACGGTCACCAATTACTAACTCACGTTGTCCACGTCCAACTGGGATCATCGCGTCAATTGCTTTGATACCTGTTTGCATTGGCTCAGTAACTGGTTGACGGAAGATAACTCCTGGCGCTTTACGCTCCAAAGGCATCTCATATAAGTCTCCACCAATTGGTCCTTTACCGTCAATCGGCTCACCCAAAGTGTTAACTACACGTCCTACCATTTGCTCACCTACTTTTAATGAAGCAATTCTGTTAGTTCTTTTTACATTAGATCCTTCAGAAACTCCTGTAGATGGTCCTAATAATACCACACCTACGTTATCTTCTTCCAAGTTAAGAACGATACCTTCTAATCCATTGTCAAACTGAACTAACTCTCCGTATCCGGCGTTAGACAATCCATGAACTAATGCAATACCGTCTCCTACACGAAGAACTGTTCCTACTTCTTCCAAAGTAGCACCTGATTCAAAACCAGATAATTGTTTCTTTAATATTGCTGAAATTTCAGCTGGTTTAATTTCGGCCATTTTAATTTATAATTTAAACACCTTGCAGTGTGGTAAATATTAATTATTAAATTCTCTTTTAAGTTGTTGCAATCTGCTTGCCACAGATGCATTGTATTGTTGATCACCAATGCGCAATACAAAACCTCCAATGATGGAAGGATCAATCACGTTTACAATTGAAATGTTCTTAGTAGAAATTTCTTTGATTTTCGCCAATACTTTCCCTTCTAACTCAGGTGTTAAAGCAGTTGCTGTTGTAACAGTAGCTACTTGAATTCCACGAGCCTCATCATACAACTCCTTATATTTTTCAGTTATCTCAGGTAAAATTTGAAATCTTTTGTTTTCTAATAATAAACGAAATAAACTCTTAGTATCTGCATGTACTGAAGCAAAGATTTCAGATAAAGCTGAAAGTTTAACCTCTGCTTTGATTACTGGGCTGTCAAGAAATTCAGCTAATTCTGAACTGTCTTTAACTGCCGTAGCAATAGTCTCCATATCTTTACTAATCTCAGACGCATTATTTTTTGCATTCGCGATGTCTAAAATCGCTTGTGCATATCTAATTGATGCTCTAGCCATGGCTGATTAGTTTAATTTTATATCACCTAACATTTTTTCTACCAAGTTCTCTTGTGCAGATTTGTCAGCTAATTCTCCTCTTAATAATTTTTCAGCAATATCTAAAGAAAGACTAGAAACGTGATTTTTAATTTCTGACATCGCAGCTGTTTTTTCAGCTTGAATAGAAACTTTTGCTTGCTCAATTAATTTTTGACCTTGCACCTGTGCTTCTGCTTTAGCATCCTCAATCAATTTCTCTTTGATCTCACGCGCTTCTTTCAACATAACGTCTCTTTCAGCACGAGCTTCTGCTAATAATCTTTCATTATCAACTTTCAAATTCAACATGTCCTTTCTTGCTTTTTCAGCAGCGTCTAACGCATCTTGAATACCATTTTCACGAGCTTCTAAAGCGTCAACAATAGGTTTCCATGCGAATTTCCCTAATACAAAAATTAAGATCAGTAAAATAATTGCTTGCCAAAAGAACAAACCAAATGAAAAATCGTTGAATAACTTATCCAT
>JAGHSS010000083.1 GCA_018065745.1 Candidatus Neoflavobacterium equi
GTAATTGCAATGATGGCTCCAGTAATGTCATTCATGGCACTCAAGGTTGCTTGTTTGGCGTCCTTATACCCTTCATCAAACTTGGCATGGACGGCTTCCACAACTACAATGGCGTCATCCACAACAATACCAATGGCCAAAATCATGGCAAATAGCGTCAACATGTTGATGGAGAATCCAAACATCTGCAAGAAGAAGAAGGTACCCACAATAGCAACTGGTACAGCAATACCTGGGATTAATGTAGATCTTAAATCTTGCAAGAAGATGTACACTACAATAAATACCAAAATAAATGCTTCAATCAAGGTGTGAACTACTTTGTCAATAGACGCATCCAAAAATGTTTTAGTATCATAAGGGATGATGTAATTCATACCTTTTGGGAAATTGGCTTTACTCTCTTTTAAGATTTTGTCCAATTCAGCAATGATTTCTTGTGCATTTGATCCAGATGTTTGGAAAATACCCATGGCAACCCCTTGGTTCCCCATTGCAAAGTTGTTTACACTGTAGTTGAAAGCACCCAATTCAATGCGCGCTACATCTTTTAATCTCAAGAAGTTGTTACCACCCAAAGATTTAATTACAATATTCTCATATTGTTCTTTTTGGTTTAAACGTCCTTTATATTTAATTACATACTCATAAGTACCTTGGGCATTTTCACCAAATTTACCTGGAGCTGCTTCTAAGTTTTGCTCTTGTAACGCTGCTTGAACGTCTGATGGAGAAACGCTGTAGTTGGCCATTTTTTCAGGATCAATCCAAATTCTCATGGAATAATCTTTCGCACCAAATACACTTACTTGTCCAACACCACTCACACGTTGTAAACGAGGTACAATGTTGATGTTTGCGTAGTTTTGTACGTAAGTACCGTCATAATCAGGATTGTCTGAATACAAGGCAACGAACATCAAGGCTGCGTTCATAGACTTAACGGTCTGAACTCCTGTTTGTACTACTACCTGTGGTAAAACGTTTGTTGCTCTTGCCACACGGTTTTGTACGTTTACTGCCGCCATGTCAGGATCTGTACCCAATTTGAAGTAAACAGTGATGTTTGCATTACCGTCATTGGCAGCGGTTGAAGTCATGTAAGTCATGTTCTCCACCCCGTTGATTTGTTCCTCTAACGGTATAATAACGGAATTAAGAACCGTCTCTGCATTGGCTCCTGTATATGTTGCTGTCACCTGTACCGTTGGTGGCGCAATTTCTGGATATTGTTCAATTGGAAGAGAAATCAATCCCAAAATCCCCAGAATGGTGATCAAAATGGAAATAACTGTAGATAATACAGGTCTTTCTATAAATGTTTTAAACATAAAATTTTTCTTTAAAGGGAATTAATTATTGTTGTACTGCTGGTGCAGCTGCAGGTTTAGCTGCTGAATTTTTAGGAGCGATAACCGCACCGTTTTGTAATTTACTTACCCCTTCCACAACAATAGTTTCTGTACCTTCAAGTCCACTAACTACATATTGGTTGTCAACTTCTGCAACAATCTCAATGAATTGCGCTTCTACTTTGTTTCCTTCTTTAACAACGAATACTTGTTTTTTTCCTTGAACGTCAACTACTGCAAATTGAGGAACCAATACTGCGTCTTTGTGCGTTGTAGGGATCAAAATCATTCCGCTGTTACCACTTCTCAAAATTCCGTTTGGATTGTTGAAGTCAGCTCTGAATTTTGTAGTACCTGTTGTTGGATCAATCAATCCATTGATTGCAGACAATTTTCCTTTTTGGTCGTAAATGGTGTTGTCAATCAATTTTAAAGATACTTGTTGTGTGTTTTTCATTTTTTCAGCCATAGTAGCACCTGGAGTGTTTTTGCTGAATTCTAACATTTGTCTCTCGTTCATATTGAAATATGCACGAACAACTTTAGCGTCAGAAACTGTTGTTAATGGCTCAACAATAGCAGAGCTCACCAAAGTTCCTACTTTATAAGGAATACTTCCAATAACCCCGTCAACTGGAGAGGTTACATTTGCAAAGTTGATATTTGTTGCCACACTGTTGTAAGAGCTTTGCGCTTGAGATAATCTTGCTTGAGCTGCGTCCAACTGTACTTTACCAATAATTCCTTTTGCAACTAGAGGTTTCAAACGGTCTACTTCAACACGAGCAGCAGCTACATTTGCTTTAGCAGCACCTGCGTCTTGAGAAAGTGTTTCTGTTTCTAATTTGAACAATAATTGTCCTTTTCTTACTTGCTGTCCTTCATCAACCAAAACTTGTTTGATAAACCCGTTGATTTTTGGACGGATCTCCACGTTTTGTTGTCCTTCTAATTTTGTTGAAAACTCTTGGTTTGTAGTTGCATCTTGTCTAGAAAGTTGCAATACTTCCAAAGAAGCAGGTGCCGCAGCTTGCTGTTGTGCTTGCGCTTGCGCCTCATCTGGTTTGTCATTACATGCAGTCACGGTTAATAAGCTGCTGCTAATGGCGAATAAATAGATAAAATTTCTCTTCATTTGATTGAATTGGATATTAATTGTTGAGTTTTTCTATTAAGTCACGGGTATTGGTCAAATTGTGTTCTGCGGTCTCCAGATGCTCCATGTAAATTTTCACGGTTTCTGCAGATACTTCACACTGCTTGTCGTCAATGTGCTCCCGATATTTTTGAACGCGATTCATGATCATTCGTTCTGATTGAATCATGCGTATGATTTTGTTTAGTGTTTCAGCTAAGCTGGTGACGTGAAAATATTTTTTTCTGTCTTGTGGTTTGGTGCAGTATTTAATTCTATTGGTCTTCAACAGGTAATTCAAGTTGGTTGACATAGAACTTTTGCTGGTCTTTAATTTTTCCACTAAATTTTCAAAGGTGTAGCCGTCTTTGTTAGATTCAAAAATCATGAGCGAAACAATCTTACTACTTAATGGTGATAAGTGGTAAAACTCCTGAAAGTGTTCTACTAACAGACAGTAAATCTCATTGTCCTCTTGAAATTCTTCCATAATTATGGTGTAGTCATGTTGTTTTTATGCCTGCAAAGATACAATTAGTTCGGTAAATACCGAACCAAAAATCATTTTTTTAATTTTAATTTAAAACGTTAAAAAGAATATTATCTTGTAAGTCCTTTGTATCTAATTAGTTAAATAAAGATTAAAACGAATACTAAAAATCAAATTTCGAGTTTAAGATTTAAATCACACAAGAATTCTGGCTGTCAACTTGTCATATTGGAAAAGGGTAATTATGTTATTTTTGTCATATATTGATTTTTGGCACAGTGATTGACTTAATGAATTTGAGTTTGAAATTGAACATAAAATAAAACACAAATAAAGAATTTAAATATTATGAGTAAAATTATTGGAATTGACTTAGGAACAACCAACTCATGTGTTTCTGTGATGGAAGGTAACGAGCCAGTTGTTATCCCTAATGCTGAAGGAAAGAGAACTACACCATCTGTTATTGCATTTGTTGAAGGTGGAGAAATTAAAGTTGGTGATCCTGCAAAACGTCAGGCAGTAACTAACCCAACAAAAACGATTGCTTCTATCAAACGTTTCATGGGAGAAAAATTCTCTGAAATTTCTACAGAAGCTTCTCACGTACCATACAGCGTAGTTAAAGGAGATAACGACACTCCACGTGTTGATATTGACGGACGTTTGTACACAGCTCAAGAGTTGTCTGCAATGACGTTGCAAAAAATGAAAAAAACAGCTGAGGATTATTTAGGACAAACAGTAACTGAAGCGGTTATTACTGTTCCTGCATACTTCAATGACGCTCAACGTCAAGCTACTAAAGAGGCTGGAGAAATTGCTGGTTTAACTGTTAGAAGAATCATCAACGAACCAACTGCTGCTGCTTTAGCTTACGGTTTAGATAAATTAGGAACTGATCAAAAAATCGCTGTTTATGACTTAGGTGGAGGTACTTTTGATATCTCAATCTTGGAATTAGGAGACGGTGTATTTGAAGTGTTGTCTACAAACGGAGATACTCACCTTGGAGGAGATGATTTTGACCAAGTGATCATCAACTGGTTGGCATCAGATTTCCAAGCTGCTGAAGGAATTGACTTACGTCTTGACCCAATGGCATTACAACGTTTGAAAGAAGCTGCTGAAAAAGCAAAAATTGAATTGTCTTCTGCTGCTCAAACTGAAATCAACTTACCATACGTAACAGCTACTGCTACAGGACCAAAACACTTAGTTCAAACGTTGACTCGTGCTAAATTTGAACAATTGGCTGACGCTTTAGTAAAACGTTCTATGGAACCAGTTGCAAAAGCTTTAAAAGATGCAGGTTTAACTAAATCTGACATTGATGAAGTTATCTTGGTTGGTGGATCTACTCGTATCCCAGTTATCCAAGAACAAGTTGAGAAATTCTTTGGTAAAAAACCATCAAAAGGAGTTAATCCTGATGAAGTAGTAGCTGTTGGAGCTGCAATCCAAGGAGGAGTATTGACAGGAGATGTGAAAGATGTATTGTTATTAGACGTTACTCCATTATCTTTAGGTATTGAAACTATGGGTGGTGTAATGACTAAATTAATTGAGTCTAACACAACAATCCCTACTAAAAAATCACAAGTATTCTCTACAGCGGTTGACAACCAACCAACTGTTGAAATCCACGTGTTACAAGGGGAAAGAGCAATGGCTAACGATAACAAAACTATTGGACGTTTCCATTTAGAAGACTTACCACCAGCTCAAAGAGGTGTTCCACAAATTGAAGTAACTTTTGATATTGATGCGAATGGTATCATCAAAGTTTCTGCAACTGACAAAGGAACTGGTAAATCTCATGACATCAGAATTGAAGCTTCTTCTGGATTAACTGCTGAAGAAATTGAAAGAATGAAAAAAGAAGCTGAAGCTAATGCTGATGCTGACAAAGCTGCTAAAGAAGCTGTAGAGAGATTCAACGAGATTGACTCAATGATTTTCCAAACAGAAAAACAATTAGGAGAATTTGGAGATAAATTATCTGCGTCAAACAAAGAAGCTGTTGAAGGTGCTTTGAATGAATTAAAAGCGGCTTATGAAACTAAAGATTTGGGAACTATTTCTCCAGCTTTAGATAAATTAAACAACGCTTGGAAAGCAGCATCAGAAGAAATGTACAATGCACAAGCTCAAGGTGGTCAAGCTCAAGGGCAACCAACTCAAGGTGGTGATGATACAACTCAAGATGTTGATTTTGAAGAAGTTAAATAATTAGTTGTTTTATATATAGAAAGGCGGGCCAGCAATTACACTGCCCCCAAAAAGTTAGACACTTTTGGGGGCATTTTTTATGGAAAGAAAAGTAAAATATGATTTAGCTTTTAAGCTAAAGTGTGT
>JAGHSS010000244.1 GCA_018065745.1 Candidatus Neoflavobacterium equi
TTGTGTATATTTTTTTTGATTTCAATGTGTAAGTTTTTTCAGATTTCTGTCGAGCTGTTTATTTTTCCACAATATTTTTTAGAGGTAAAATCCAAACATAACTATTTATGAAGTGCGTCATTTTTCTTCATAATTTATTGAAAACTACCCCTCTTACATTTTTAATATACTAGTATTGTATTTTCCTTCTGCAGTATTTATTTGTATGAAATAAGTTCCAGAATTTTGATTTTCCAAATTAATTTGATTTTCATAAGTGTCCTCATTTAGAAGAATCCTGCCCTCCAAACTCCAAATTTTAATGTTTTTTAGACCTTCATTTTGAGGATAAATATGCAACACGCCCGATGTGGGATTTGGATACAATTTGATTTGAGAAATATCAGATCCGGACTTTGACATCGTTTCATCCAAGTCAATAATGCTGAGGTTGTCCACTCTCAATCTCCCACCTCCAGCTCCTCCGCCGTTGTAAGCTCTAAATTCAAATCTCAAATTTACCGCATCAATGGGTGCAATGGATTCCGCAACAACGGTTGTCCATTCCATGTTGAACTCACTGAATTGACTAGGTTGAAACGGGTCATTGACCACATAAATGTTGGTGTTATTCACATCCCTCCACTGTGCCCAATGTCGCAAGCTTCCATTGTTTGAAACGTCTTTGTAGTCAAAGCTCAATTGGTATCTGTGGTTGGCAATAACCGGTACGTCAACATATCTCGCGGCAATATTCCCAGAGACAGGACTGATAATTTCCATGCTGATGTCCCCATCAGAAGCATCATTTGTGATTTTGTTGAAAATTCCCTCCACCTGTTGATCATTTAAGTTACTCAACCAATTTTCAGGTCTCAGGGCTTCCCATTGTTCAAATGATCCATTTTCAATAAGTTGTGTCTGTGCGTGTATGGATCCCATGGAGATCCCAATAATTAAGGCTGCCAATTTTTTCATCTGTATGATTTTTAATGATTTGACTCATTTTTGAATATACAAATAATCCATTAACAAACGTGTTAATGGATTGATATATAAGTAGTTGATTAAAGTCCAACGGTCCAGCCTTGTGCCCATGTTGGAACATTTGCCCCATTTCCAGCTCCACTAGCATTGGTCGTTTCAGTAAATGATTGGTCCACGTTTACACTAATATCTGCAGAGTTTTTACCTTTAGCCTTTGTCCCGACGTTATTAAAAGTTACATTTGAAATTTTAAGATCTGTAGGGATGTAGGATATCGTTTCATCGTGTTGAATGTCCAAACCTACTTTGAAATCTTGTATGTACACATTGTTAAAACGTCCTTTGGTTCCCACTCTCAGTTTCATAGCCTGATTCTCAGATCCAGGATCATCTTTCCCCAGACCAATGAGTGTCAGGTTTTCAATTGTTGGAAAAGAAATTGGTGTTGCATTGTAATTATTAGCATTGTTATCTGCTTCAATTCCCCTGTTGGCTTTACCTAAACCTTGTTTGGAATACCAAAATGAATTGGTTCCATTCCATCCTTCTGTCCAGTCAAATTGATCGTCTTCATTAAAAGTAGATACAATGTATTTGGTGTTGACCGTTCCTCCAAAAAATTCAATACCATCATCAGATCCCGCGTGGAGTTGTACATACTCTATGGTAGTACCGTTCCCCACACCAAATAAAGAAAGTCCATTAAATTCTTTTTCAGCACTGTGGTTGTAACCCGCATATTCAATTCTCAAATATCTGATACTTCCAGAATTGTCGCTTACTTCTGTTCCTCCATAAGTCAAATCACTTACTTCTGCAGACGCGGTCAACCCTTTGTTGATTGGTGCTTTTCCACAAATGACCAATCCGCCCCATTTTCCAGGTTCTTTTACAGCAGCGGTCATCACAACAGGATTTGTCGCCGTTCCTTCCACAAATATTTTTCCTCCTTGAGCTACTGCTATATAAGAAGTAAACGTTGTTCCAATGAGGGTAGTTCCTGCAGGTATTCTCAATGTTGCCCCGTTTTCAACCACTAGTTTTCCCGTTAGTCTGTATGTTTTAGTTGCGTCCAAAGTAACCGTTCCGCTGTTGATGGTTCCCTGAAGGTTGTCCACTACCACTTCAAATCCATTGTCGTTGTTTGAGCTGGATGAATCGTCACTTGAACAAGAGGTTGTGGCAAATATGCCGGTTGCCAAAAGTGTGATGGTCAATAGAGTTGTAAACTGTTTTTTCATTGTGTTGTTGTTTTTAGTTGTTTAATAACACTACAAAGATGTGAAATGCTTATTGTCAGGGTGTTATCTAAAAATGATGAAATATTTAAGTAATTGACAATTTAATGTTAGGTAATTGTTGTCTAAATGTATTCCAACTAGAAGGTGTAGTTAACACTCAAATTCAATCCAGTCCCTTTGGTGTATTCCATGATGTCAACTGTTTGAGTTGCGTTTTCTTGAACACGTCTTACTTTTGGGTTGCTGATGTTTTTAGCGTTCAACCCCATACCAATTTTTTTGTTGAATTGATATTTTAAAACCAAATCCATGGTCCCAAATCCTTTGTCAACTAAATTTCCTTTGCTCTCCGTTCCCAATGCATAAAGGCGATCTGAGAAGTAATTAAAAACCAAGGTGGATTGAAATTGCTGTTGTTTCCAAGCTTTAAAATAACTCAAATCTGCATTTAGATTAAGGTTAGACGCTCCAGTAAAGGAAGCGCGTTTGTCTGTGAGGTTGATGTTGTAGTTGGTTTCGTTTCTGACCTTTTCACTGTCCAAATCCTGGGTTGTTTTCATATAAGAAAGATTTAACCCTGCGGTCAATTTGTTTTCATCTGTATCAGAGAAATCCCAAAGTTGTTTTCTCCCTTCAAACTCAACGCCATAAACATATCCGTTGTTTCCACTGTTGATAAAAGAGATGTCATTGGTTGCAGAAGCCAATGTGATTTCATTGATTGGATTTTGGATGTATTTACCAAAGGCAGTCACAGCAACTACTTCAGATTTTGTTGGAAACCATTCCCATTTCAAATCTAAATTGTAGTTGTCAGAAGCATACAAATCAGGATTGCCAATTTTAACTTCTGTTACATCCTCATACATAAACAAGGCACGTTCTTTAAATTGGGGTAGGGTGTAGGTCTTACTTAACCCAAGTCTGAAATTTTGATTGGTCGTTTGCGCATATTTCAAGGTCAGTTGAGGTAAAAATGCCTTTTTGCTGTAATTGTTGTTGTTTCCAGCATTGTCCAATTGGGTTTTCCAAGCCACATTTTGTTGGATATCTTCCATTCTGAAACCTACAATTGCAAACAGGCGCTCGCTGAGTTTGTAATTTATGTTTGCGAATAGGGCATGTATGTTTTGATCCCCAGTGTAAAACTGCGGTGTCGTGTCTCCAGAATAGGTGTTGATGCTGAAAAGCCCTTGTGAAAAATTGGTTTGGTTGTAAAAAGCATCCAAGTTTTCAGGAGTTGCCATCTGTTGGTTGCTGTTGATTTTCATGTTGTACTGAATGGCATTAAAAGAGCGATCTTTAAATCTTCCGTTGTAACCTAAGGTTATTTTCCCCTTGGAATTCACTCCTTTTTCTCCAAGATTATAATCTAATGCAAGGGCAGTAGCCCATTCGTTTTCTTTTAAATTTTGATAGTATCTGTGATTGTCAGAGGTGGTGTTGGTAGAAAACACATAGGCATTGACGTCGTTGTTGAATCTCAAGGTGTTTTGAGATCTGTCTGGCATGGCGCTGTTGACCTGATTAAAGGATCCTGCCCAATTCAAATTCAAACGGTCGTTTATTTTGTGTTGACCCAACAATTGATGTATGTGCAGTTGGTTTTGTGTGTAGGTACTTCTGGAAATATAACCGTTGTCTTGTTCTGCAATGTCCCTGATATATCCTTCATAAATATCAGTCTTTAGTTGGGAGGCATTTAAGAACAGATAGTTGTAGCTGATTTTGTGGTCGTTGTTAAAACGATAATTTAAATTGGCCATTGCAGTGGTGTTGGTTTGATATTCACTGCTTGTTTGATCAAAGTTTTTTAAGTACTGATTTTGTGCTTGAGCCACCCTGTTGTAGCCTTCTTGGAAAGTGTAGTTGTTGTTGAATCCAACGGTAGCAAAAGCTTGTAATTCGTGGCCGTTTTTAAAGTCAAAAGACGTTCCACCTCTCAGGTTTATATTTCCTCCAACCGGTTGTTGTTTGCTGTAGTTCAAAGACCTGTCAAAGCTGTAAGCACTCAGGTTTTTATACATATCCTTGTTTTGTTGGTAGCCCATATTTGAAAACCCTTGGGCGGTGGCAAATCTCTTTTGTCCAATGGCGTTGGTGTTTACCTGTGAACCCAACGCTATTTGGAATAACGTCTTGCCAGTAAAAGCCTTAGAATAAATGTCCACACCGCCACCAGCAAAATCTCCATAGGTCTCACTTTGGTATACCTTGTCCATGTTGATATGAGAGATGATGTCTGTATTGAAGAAGTTAAGGTCAATGTTTTTCTTTTCAGGATCATTTGACACTACCGGTAAACCATTCATATATGTTGCGTTATACCGGTCTCCCAAACCTCTGACATATATGGTACTGGATCCTTCTTGTTTGGATATTCCACTCATTTTAGTAACTGCAGCACTGGCGTCTCCAACGCCTTTTCTGCTCAATTCCTCAGCTCCAATACTGGTTTTGATTTGAACCGCCTTTCGTTGGTCTGCCAGCAGGGCATGTTCCATCTGTCTGTTGGTTTCCACCTTGATGACAATTTGATCAAGTGTCGCTCCATCTTCTTGCAGGTGCATTTCAACTTGAAATTGCGCCAGATTGTTTGGGTTAATGGTTTGAGTAAATTCTTCTGTGTCATAATTAGCTGCCATGGCTTTTATGCGGTAAGAACCACTTTGAAGTTCTACAGTAAAGTTTCCCTCCTCATCTGCTTGAAATTCCCTTGACACTTGCGTTCCATCTGAGGGGTAACATATCAGAGTGGCATAAGGAATTGGTGTTTTTAACTCAGCATCTGTACATTGTCCAGATAATTTACCTGTTTGAGCAAATCCTATGGTGTGCACCAATAGAAAAAGAATCCATAATCTAAAGTTCATATTGTGTGTGTGTTATTTTATACAAAACAAGAGATTGGATATAAATTTGAAGTTAGGCTGAGGTTATCTTTATGTAGTATGTAGATTACCATAGTGTTAACATATTAAATTATTGTAAAGTGCTCTTTTGACCTTATATTATGATTAACTTTGTTTTGAACAAACGCATAAAACGTTTCAAATGAAAAAAAAAGACATCAAGATTTTACTTGTTGATGATGAACCGGATATCCTGGAAATTGTCGGTTACAACCTCAAGCAAGAAGGATATCAGATATTTACTGCTGAAAATGGCATGGAGTCCATTGAGGTGGCAAAAAAAGTAGTACCTCACTTGATTTTGATGGATGTCATGATGCCTGAAATGGATGGTATTGAAGCCTGTGCTCAAATAAGAGCGATTCCGGCTTTACAACATGTAATTATAAGTTTTCTGACGGCGAGGAGTGAAGAATATTCTCAGTTGGCAGGATTTGAAGCGGGAGCAGATGACTACATAGCCAAACCTGTAAAACCAAAAGTGTTGGTCAGCAAAGTCAAAGCGTTGTTGCGCAGGTTGCGTTCTGATAAGGAACAGCATGAAGACACCCTTAATTTGGGCGGGATTGAAATCAACAGAGAAGAGTATAAGGTGTTTATTCAAGGGGAAGAATTGGTGTTGCCAAGAAAAGAATTTGAATTGTTTTACCTTTTGGCTTCCAAACCGGGTAAAGTTTTTAAAAGAGAGGAAATTTTGGACCGCGTTTGGGGAAATGAAGTGATTGTTGGTGGAAGAACCATTGATGTTCACATCAGAAAACTGAGAGAAAAAGTAGGTGAAGATTTATTCAAAACCATCAAAGGTGTTGGATACAAAATAGAGATGCCCTAAATGCCAGTAGAGAAAAAACGCAGTTATTCGTTCTCTTTGATCACCGGCGCCATTATCGCGTTGTGTTTTGTTGTGTTTCTTTGGTTCACAACCAAAGAGCTTGCACTAAATTTTGGCTTTTACTTCAAGCACTTGTGTTTTGTCTTTTTTATTTCTGCCTTGGTCATTCAATTGAGAATAGAATCCTTTATCTACATCAGGGTCAAAAAAATATACGATCACCTCATTTTGTTAGAACCATCCATCAAAAACAACGACCGGGTGACTACAGATTTGAGTTCCTTGTTGAAAGATGTTGAGGACTATGCTCAAGACAAAAGAATGGAGATTGACACGTTGAAAATTCAGGAGGAATACAGAAGGGAATTTTTGGGAAATATATCTCATGAATTAAAGACACCGCTATTCACGGTGCAAGGTTATTTATTGACACTTTTGGAAGGCGGTATGAACGACAAATCCATCAGGCAAAAATATTTAGAACGCGCTGAAAAAGGAGTTGAGCGGCTGGTGTATATTGTCAAGGACTTAGATATGATTACCCGTTTTGAGGCAGGTGTGATGCAGGTTCACAAAACAACCTTTAATCTGGTTGAATTGGTTCAAAATGTCCTGGACCTTTTGGAAATGCGCGCTGACAAAAAGGGGATTATGTTGATGTTGGACCGCAAGTATACCAAATCCATACCGGTACATGCAGACAAGGAAAAGATACAACAGGTATTGACCAATCTCATTGAAAATTCCATAAAATATGGAGTGGAAGGCGGGACTACAGAAATCAGTATAGAAGATTTGACAGACAACAAATACATTATCCGGGTGACAGACAACGGGCAGGGGATAGAAAAACAGCACATTCCACGTCTTTTTGAACGTTTTTACCGGGTGGACAAATCTGGAAATAGAAAACAAGGAGGCTCAGGTTTGGGGCTGGCCATTGTCAAACACATCATAGAGGCTCACAATGAGCATATTTATGTGGAGTCAGAGATAAAAAAAGGTTCTGAATTTTCTTTTACCTTAGAAAAGAGAAAGTAATTCACGCCAATCGCATGCATACAATGATTGAGGGAATCCCGTGTAAGACGGTATTTCTTCAATCATTTTTAGTTTAAAGGATTCCTGTGTACAGCTGGGCATGTACTTTTTATCGCGGTAATAGGCCGCCAAATATTCTTGTTCAGCCTGACCTGGAGTTGGAATCAAAAAACCTGTTTTGTTGAGCTTGTTCAAATCCATTAGGGTAGAGTATCCAGATCTGCAAATGATGTTTTTGCTTTCCAAGATCAGTTGTTCCACTTCAGAAGCCTTCAAGTAATTGACCATGGTAATATTGTCTTTTACTGTAGTAGTTTGCTTTTCACTCATCTTTCCTTGAACCAATACCACTTTTCCTTGATAATCATTCAATTCCACGCGAATTTTCTCTTCCAAGATGCTGCGTTGAGGTTCCAGACCAGATAACAATATGAGCAGGTCATTGGGGGGGGGCTGTTCCTGGTTCACAGCAGATAAACTACTCAAATTTCCAAGGTATTTGTGAGGTGTTTTTAACGGTTTACTCAACGCCCCTGCCATGCTGTTGGTCTGTGGGAAGTCAGGAATCCAACACGCGTCAAATTTCGCCAACATCTTTTGGTGTACAGCAGTGGTTAAAAAAGTAGTCCAACCAGATTTTACTACCGTTTGATGGGTAATGTAAACAGAGGGGATTTTATTGGAATATACTCCAAGGCGGTTGTCGCTAATGATGCCGTCAATTTGATATTGATCCACCCATTGGGCCACCAATTCCGTTTCTTTATTAATACATTTTTGTATGTGGGGAATTTGGGTCATCAGGTAGGCTTTATTGAAACAGCCCAAGCGGCTGTATTTCAAATTGTAATTTGGAAGTTCCAAATGCAGCAGCTCTGGAAATTGTTTTTTTAAGAACATTCCTGCAGCGCCATCACTCGCAATAAGTACCTCAAAACCTTGAGAAATGACTTCTTTTATCACCACAATGCATCTTGAAGCATGTCCCAAACCCCAATTTAACGGACTGATAAGTATTTTTTTTCTGTTGATTTGACTGTTCATGATTTGGGTAATTACTTTGTAATCAGGTTTGTAGGTGTGTTTTTATAACGTCTTAAAACAATATTTACCTCCTTAAAGTATTTATAC
>JAGHSS010000148.1 GCA_018065745.1 Candidatus Neoflavobacterium equi
CCATATTTTAACATAATTTAGTTTCAAATAACTAACTTACGTAAAATGAAAAGATCCATATTACTTTTTAGTGCTTTGACGTGCTTGTTCACTATAAATAACGTCACCGCGCAAAAAATTCAAAAGAAAGAGAAAACCCAAACCCTCTTCAATCAAAAATTACAAACTGCACCAAGCCCAGATAATCTAATTAGATGCGGTAGTACAGAATATGAAATGGCCAATCAGGCACGATTCAAGCAAAGAGCCAATACAGAAGGTTTTGAAAAATGGTTAGCTCCAAAAATTGAAGAAATCAAAAAAGCCAAAGCTAATGGAAAATCCGCTAATGTGGTATTGACAATTCCAGTTGTAGTGCACATATTACACAATAATGAAGCAGTTGGGACCGGTACTAACCTTTCCAATTTAAGAGTACAATCACAAATAACGGTATTGAATCAAGATTACAGACGTATGGCTGGAACCAATGGATACAATACAAATGCAGTAGGTGCAGACGTTGAAATTGAATTCTGTTTGGCACAACAAGATCCAGATGGAGCACCATCTAACGGTATTGACCGTGTGTACACTGGGCAATTGGAAAGTGATTCACAAGTAGACAACGAGATCAAACCAAGAACCATTTGGAATCCAAACAAATATTTAAACATTTGGGTAGGAAGTTTTGGAGAAACAGATTTATTAGGTTATGCATATTTCCCAGATACCAATGTAATTCCAGGAATTAGTGGATTGTCATCAGACCCAAGTCAAGACGGATTGGTAATCAATTGTTATGCTTTTGGTAGCAATCAAATTGCTCCAAACAGTGGTACATATTACCAAGGTTACAACAGAGGAAGAACAACCACACATGAGATGGGACACTTTTTAGGATTGAGACATATTTGGGGAGACTCAACTTCATGTACAGTGAATGCGACAGACAGCAATAACGATTATTGTTTGGACACTCCAGCTGCAGCTGATGCAAATTACAGTTGTACAGCAGGTTTAGACAGCTGTCCAAATTCTCCAGGTTTGGACATGATTGAAAATTTCATGGATTACACACCAGATGCGTGTTCCAATGTATTTACAGTAAATCAAAAAGAAAGAATCAGAGCTGTATTAGCTAATGCCCCAAGAAGACTTTCATTAACAACTTCAAATGCGTGTACTCCAGGACAGGTATACAATTTAAATGGGGGAATAAAATTCTCTACTACTGTAGGGTATTGTGACAACACCATGACTCCAAAAATAAGTTTGAAGAATTCTGGAAGCACTACCTTGACAGCTGCTGTGATCAACTACACTGTTAACGGAGCGAGCAACACCTACAATTGGACAGGTTCCTTACCAACAAACCAAACTGTAGAAATTAGCTTACCTGTAGTAAATTTAGTTAACGGTAATAACACAGTTAACGCAACCCTTCAAACGGTTAATGGAGCAGCTGATCAATTTAGTGATAACAATACAGCAACATTTACCTATCAATATGCTGGAACTGTAGCGCAATACAACACCACTTCTGTAAAATTAACTTTACAAAGAGATTTATATCCAAACGAAACCATTTGGGCATTACTAGATGGAGAGACTGAAGAAATAGTACAAATGGGACAATACAGTGCATGGAATCAAAATACATTGCCTCCTGTTCTTGTAATAAATATTCCTGTGTCTGCTAACAACTGTTATGTTTTTGCTATACTTGATACAGAAGGTGATGGTATTTGCTGCCGTTATGGAGCTGGATCATATCGTTTAGAAACACAAGAAGGTATGGTAATCAAAGAAGGAGCGCAATTTGCAGATTATGAAGAGGTGGCTTTCAAAATCACTACCAATATGGGAACGGCAGACCATTATTTAGATCAGGCCATAAAACTATTCCCTAATCCTGCAGAAAACACGTTGAATGTAAAACTAGATTTACAAACAACCATTACAGGATATCAAATCAACAATCAATTGGGACAGGTTGTAAAAACAAACAAATCTGTATTGTCAAATGAATTTGCTATTGATGTTGCAAACTTAGCCAAAGGAGTTTACTTCATTAATTTCAATGTTGAAGGAGTTCAAAAAACAATGAAAT
>JAGHSS010000001.1 GCA_018065745.1 Candidatus Neoflavobacterium equi
CATTTAGTCCCAGGGTGATAACTCGTGATGGGGTAAAACGGTCTGAAGGCACTCCAGTGAAAGTATCTGCAGGTTCCATTCCATATCTCTTGGTCCAAGAAATTAAATTCTCACCACTCAAGTAAACATTGACTTTGGTTGCTCCAAATTTGGCTACCTGATCTTTGTCAAAAGTGTAACCGATGTTGGCCTGTCTGAAGGTTATGTAATCAGAGCTCACCAACCATCTTGATGAAGAAGCATATATGGCCGGAATATTATTGTATGTCATCAATGGAATATCCGTAATATCTCCTGGGTTTTGCCAAGCGTTTTTCATGTCTACATGAAGAGCGTTTCCTTCTGGATAAGGTTGCATTAATGAAGCATAGTTTGAATCATAGGTCAAACCGCCAATCTGATAGGTAAACATGGTTGTCAGATAAAACCCTTTGTACTCAAAATGGTTTGTAAAACTTCCATACACATCTGGATTCGCTGAACCAACATAACCATATTCAGCGTCTAATTGATTAGAAGTGTATTTAACATCATCAATGGTCACGGTGCTTGCAGTGTCATCAATCTCAGGATCTTGGAAATAAAGAGGGTTTCCATTGGTAGCATCCACACCATACCATTTTCTCAACCAATAGTCGTATAAAGATTGTCCCACGGCCAACTTTTTGGTTCCAGATATAATCTCATCTTGTCCATCTGGCATTTTGATCATTTTGTTGGTAAAAGTGGTCGCATTGGCATTCAAATTCCATTTAAAATCAGTGTTGTCCACTACTTTTAAGCTTAAGCTCAGCTCAAAGCCTCGATTTGCAAGCGTTCCAATATTCTCATAAATGGAAGTGTTTCCCGATGAACCCGGTTTTGGCACTGCAAAAATCATGTTCTTTGTCTGTCTGTTGTAATATTCAAAGGTTCCGCTCACACGATTTTTCAAAAGACTAAAATCTAATGCAACATCAAATTGGTTGTTCGATTCCCATCCTAAATTTTCATTTCCAATCTGAGAAAGCAAGATTCCACCTTCTAAGATGTTGTTATAAGAACCAACATTGTACAAGTTCAAGTTGACATTATATCCCGGTTGATTTCCAATTCCACCGTCATTACCTACCTGTCCGTAAGACGTGCGCAGTTTTAGTTGATTTATGTTTTCACTTTCCACAAAAAATAATTCTCTGTGAATATTCCATCCTGCAGCGACAGACCAAAAGGTACCTGAGTTCTTTCTTGCATCAAATCGGGACGATTTATCATGTCTCAAAGAAGAGGAGAAAATGTATTTGTTGGCATAATCATAGTTTAATCTGGAGAAATAGGATTCTTTTGCCAGCGCATAACTGTAGCCGATGTTGGAAGTCGTGGTTAAATAGTTACTAAATTCATAGATTCCTGAAACAACTTCTCCCGTTTTTCTTCTGTAATCAACGTTAATAACCATCTCCATGGATTCGTGACCTCCAATAATATTTAAATTGTGTTGATCCCAATTTTTATTGAACTCCAAAATCTGATTGCTGGTAATGGATTTGGTCAAGCTCATATTACTTGAGAGTGCAGCTGTTCCAAAACCATCGCCAATTTCTTTGTTCCAATAGGTTTTGTATTCGTAGTCCTGCAAGTCATAAGTGACATTAGACGTGAATTTTAGATGCTCTAATAATTTAAATTCTGCTAAGAAACGCGCATTGATAGTGCTTGTAGTTCTCCAGTTGTGGTTCAACATAATTTCTTGGAGTACATTTCTCCCAGGGTTGGCACTAGATGCTCTACCTCTGGTTTCAATACCATCAAAAAGACGATCTCCAGCACTGTTAAACTGTTGGTTTCCTTGGTCATCATATAAATATGGAGAATAAATGGGCCCTATATTTCTAGAAAAATAGAAAGAGTTGATGTAGCTTGATCCGCCACTGACCAATTGGTTGGAGCTTGTTTGAACTGCGTTTAAATTAGACCCCACTTTTAGCCAAGGCGTCACTTGAGTGTCCACATTTAACCGAGCACTGTAGCGTTCAAAATCAGATTTTATGGCATATCCCTGCTCGTTATTATATCCGATGGACGCATAATAGTTGCTGTTTTCTGTCGCTCCAGCATAATTCAAATTGTATATGCGTATGATTCCTGTTTGTTGCAAGTGTTTCTGCCAGTTGAAATCGTCATAAAGAGCAACTGCGTTGGGATTTAATTGGCCATTTATTACAATTTCATTGTTGGGAACATTGTATATGTTGTTTTGTAGTATGCCAAATAGATTGTTTGAAGCAAATTCGTTGATTTGTTCCGTTGTTGCATTGGGGTTGCTTTGTCTGGCCCCGTTTCTTAAAGCAATCCAATTGAGTTCATAATAATCTTGGGCGTTTACCCTTTTGTATTCAGGGATTCCTCTGTTGACCACCCCAGTTGATGTGGTGAAATTAAAAACGGGAGGTGCGCCTTTTTTACCTTTTTTAGTGGTAATCAAAACCACCCCATTGCTGGCTGCAGATCCGTATAGGGATGTTGAGGCTGCATCTTTCAAAATGTTTAAGGAAGCAACGTCATCCGGATTGATGTCAGATGTACTTCCTGTAAACACCGCTCCATCCACGATATACAGCGGGGCGTTGGAAAGGTTGTAGCTGGAGGTTCCTCTAATCTGAACAGTCACCCCACTTCCCGGTTGTCCGCTTCCAGTTCTTGTTTGTACTCCGGCACTAGCGCCTTCCAAGGATTTAATCACATTGGTATTGGGTCTTTTTTCAATTTGTTCCGCGTTTATTTGTACGTTGGAACCCAATGAGATTTCTTTTTTCTCCCTACCATAAGTAACGACAATCAATTCATCCAATTCATCCGTGATTTGTTTCAGCTGGATATCATAATTGACTTGTCCGTTTACAGTTGTCAAGACCGTCTCGAACCCAATCATCTTTACTTCGATGACATCTCTTTGTTCGGCATCAATCTCAAAAAGTCCATCGATGTCCGTAAATGTCGCTCGGTTTTTTCCTTGAATATTGATGTGTACGCCCGGCAGCGGGAGCTGATCTTCATCCACAATTTTTCCTTTGATTTTTCTTGTTTGCGCCTGCATCACCGTGGTGATGAGCAGTAGACTAAAGAGCCACAGGTACTTCCATTTCTTCGTCATTATAAATTTGTTTTTATGTTTTTTTACTAAAGTCCGATTTATAATGAATTGAAAAAACACAGCAAATGCGAGATATAGAAATGATGGTATTGTTTTGGAGTCTCTACTTT
>JAGHSS010000101.1 GCA_018065745.1 Candidatus Neoflavobacterium equi
GCTTTAGTCAACAAATCTCTTTATTTAGACAACACAATGGTAGGTTTGATTTTACGTTTGTTGGAAATACCTTAAACAAATTTGCCAATGGCACGGGATTGCCCTGTGAAATTAAAACAAATTCAACTGCATATCTAAATATCCCATCAGGATCAACTATAAAAAATGCCTATTTGTATTGGGCTGGATCTGGTACAGGTGATTTTGAAATTAAGTTTAACGATATAGAAATAGTTGCAGAACGGGAATTTTCTACCATACAAAGTTCCAATGGACTTCCCTTTTTTTCCGCATTTGCTGACGTGACAACACAGGTTATTGCAACTGGACCTGCTTTTTACACACTTTCAGAACTTGATCTGAATGACATCATTCCCTATTATTGTCCCAACGGGACTAATTTTGCAGGTTGGGCACTACTTGTAATTTATGAATCTGCTACTCTTCCCTTAAATCAAGTTAATATTTATGACGGATTAGAATCAATTCCCGATGAAATAAACATACAACTCAACAGCTTAAATGTTGTTGATACCCAAGGAGCTAAAATCGGATTTATTGCATGGGAAGGTGATGCAAACATCGCTGTAAATGAAACACTGCGCATCAATAACAACATATTGTCTGCAGAACCACTTAACCCTGCTAACAATGCTTTTAACGGAACAAGTAGTGTTTTAAATTCTGGGATGTTACACAATATGGATCTGGACATTTACCCAATCTCTAACTTTTTACAACCTGGTGACAGCAGCGCCAATGTATCCTTAACTTCAGGACAAGATTTTGTAATGATAAATGCTGTAATCACCACATTAAACAGTCAAGTCCCTGATATAAGTCCAGAAATTAAAAACATTGCGACAGTATGTGATTCTAGGGAAATTACAGTTTCCTATCAAGTTAAAAACCAAAATAGTACGGCTGACCTGAGGCCTGGAGCTGGGATTAACTTTTACATCAATGAGGAATTACTAGCTACAGAAAGCATTCAAAATACTATTGAGATAAATGGAATTTACAATTATTCCAAAACACTAGCTATTCCAGAACACCTTACCGCTCCATTTGTTTTAAAGATTACTACAGATGAAGATCAACTGTTCATAGAAATTGATGAAAATAACAACGACAGCACCTTGTCATTTGAATTGAAAACAAAACCAAATTTCAATATTCCTTTGAATATGGAGCAATGCTATATCAATAAAAACGCCTTGTTTTTTGATATATCAAATTATATTGAATTGCTAAAAACGGAGGAAAACCATCTGGTAAGCTTGCACCGCAGTGAAACAGATGCACAATTAAATACAAACGCGATTGAAAATCTTACTTCTTTTGAGGTAAATGAAAATTCTGTGCGAATTTATGTGCGCATCAGTGACGGATTATGCGAGAACTTCACCTTCTTTGACTTGAACAAAAAACCTTGCAAACCCATTGTTTACAATGCAATTACACCTAATAACGATGGATTAAACGACACCTTCTTTATTGATGGCTTACGAGATGTATTTGAAAATTTCAAATTGGAAGTATACAACCGTTGGGGAAGGTTGATTTGGACAGGAAACAACAACACGCCTGATTGGGATGGAAGAGGTAATGAAAATGGAGCTCACAAAAAAGTCAGCTCAGGTACTTATTATTACATACTTAATCTTGGCTCAGAACTTTATCCTGAGCCAATACAAGGATATATATACGTCAACTAACTTTAGGACATTGCTTTGAATTTTGGCAACGACCAACGGTTTCTGATTGCCAAAAAGCGGAATAAAATAATAAAGCTTGAAGTACCAAGGTACAACTGGTTGGTTGGCAAATCAAAATAGGCCAATATGAAATAAAATACACCACCGGCAATACAAACTGTTGCATAAATTTCTTCTCTGAAAATTACAGGGATTTCATTGCATAGAATATCTCTGATCACACCTCCAAAACTTGCCGTCATGGTTCCAAGAGCGATACAGATGATGGGATTCAAATGTATATCAATTCCTTTTTCCAAACCGATTAATGTAAAAACCCCCAATCCTACCGTATCAAAAAACAGCAGGGAATTTCTAAGTTTATCAAAAAATCTTCTGAAGAGAATTGCCAGTAGAAATGAAATTAAAATGAGGTATACATAATTAATATCACGCATCCAAACCACAGGTGTTCGACCAATTAACATGTCTCTCAATGTTCCACCGCCAACGGCAGTAACAAAAGAAATTATAAAGACTCCAAAAGCGTCAAGTCTCTTATTCATAGCAGTTAAGGCGCCAGAAACAGCAAATGCAACGGTTCCAATAGCATCCAAAAGTTCAAATAAACTGATAGGCATATAGTTGAAATAAAATTAGATAATAAATAAAATCGTTGCGTTGTAGTCCTGCAAATCTAATAAAAATAATACCCAAAACGAGCAGGATTTTAAGATTTGTAAACTTATAAAGGAACGGATTCTAAAATAGTACTAGAAGAGACGGATAAGTTTCTTAATTTTGTTACTTGAAAATTTGAATCATGAAACAAATCAACAGTGTACAGAATCCATTTATAAAATCTTTAATACAACTTCAAGAAAAGTCTAAAGCCCGAAGACAGACCGGAACATTCTTAATTGAAGGACAAAGAGAAATCATGGTTGCTGACAAAGGAAATTATGAGTTGGTTACCCTACTTTTTGTTCCTGAAATCATTGCATTTGACGACATACAGAAGTTGACTAATCAACCTGTTGAGTTTATAGAAATATCTAAAGAAGTATATCAAAAATTAGCATACCGTGATTCAACAGAAGGATTGCTAGCCATAGCAAAGACTAAAAGTTTGAGCTTGTCTGACTTGAAACTTAGCGACAATCCACTTGTATTAGTTGCTGAAGCTACAGAAAAACCAGGAAATCTTGGGGCGCTTCTTAGAACTGCTGACGCAGCAAATATTGACGCGGTAATCATCGCTGATCCCAAAAGTGATCTGTACAATCCAAACGTGATTAGAAGTAGCGTTGGATGTATTTTCACCAGACAACTGGCAACAGGAACAACGGCTGAAGTCATTTCTTATTTGAAAGAAAACAACATTTCCATATACAGTGCGACTCTTCAAGATTCAACCTCATATCACACCCAAGATTACACGACTCCAACAGCACTTGTTGTTGGAACAGAGGCAACTGGATTGAGTGAATTGTGGCGTACTGAAAGTTCAAAAAACATCATCATCCCTATGCAAGGGGTTATTGATTCAATGAATGTATCTGTAGCGGCAGCCATTCTTATTTTTGAAGCAAAAAGACAACGAGGTTTTTAAT
>JAGHSS010000231.1 GCA_018065745.1 Candidatus Neoflavobacterium equi
AGATTTTGAGGGAGCTAAAAATTTAGTGATCTACTTTATAACGTGTCTATTAGGTGTTGTGTACATCTAGTAAAACAAAATAAAAAAAGAGCAGTTGAAAACTTTCAACTGCTCTTTTTTTATTTCTTCTGAACGGACTTATAAAAGGTTATTTCCTCCCATGTAAAACTGGAACCTACCAATTCTTTCAACTCTGTCAAACTGTGATCTGGGTACATTTGAAATAGTTTTTCCAGTTGTTTGACCTTATTTTTGGCAATTATTTCTGTAATTTTTATCTTCTCTAGCAATACCAATTTACCTAAATGCCCCATGATGGTTTGAGCGGTTAACTTTCTGTGCTCTGCAATATCTTTTACAGAATATTTCTGCAACCACATTTCATACGTAATCTCGTGGGTTGGCTTTTTAGGTTCTTTGGTCTTTTTCTTTTCTGTATAGAAACTTAAATCTTCATCGTCTTCAATCAACATTGCGCTGTTTAAGCGTATTTTCTCTGCGATTGCGACCATTTTATTAATTTTATATTCTCCGACCTCAGGCAAGGCTAAATTGCGCTTAGAAAGCTCTTCTCCTTGAATGTAAACTGAGACCATTTTTTTAGCCTTCATCAAGTCTAAAGCTTTCTTGACAAGGATTTCCTCTATCTCTGTCAGTTCTTCAAAAACAGCTTTGGCCTTTTTCTGTTTGCGCAACAAGACAATTTCATATAAAAGATTGGATACCATCTGGTCTAAAAACGGGAAAAAATAAGCGTAAGCAGCTTGGGTTCTGGCTTCTAAGAAGGCTGCGTCAACAGGTACTTGACTCAATATTTTTTGAAGTTGTGAACCAAATTTTCTAGAGGCGTCAACCAATCCATCAACCATCATGAATTGCTTCTTGACAAACGGTTGTAATTTCCCCTTTGGTGAAGCCATGTCCTCTTTTCTGTAAGTCTCTAAATGAGACTTCCAAGCACTAGACAACACCGTTAAATTAAAGAATGCAGCTAACTCTGTCTGCATAAATTTTTGAGTTTCTAAAATGAGGTTCTGTTCTAAAACTTCCAATGGGGTCTTATTCTTAGCATAAGCCACAATTTGATCATCTGTGGAAATGCCATTCATCTGCAACGGGGACAACAGAACCAGTCCAGACATGCTGCGCAATCTGGACAAGGCAACGTATGCTTGTCCGGGAAGGAAAACCTGACTAACATCAAGTGCTGCTTTGTCAAAGGTTAAACCTTGACTTTTGTGAATGGTGATGGCCCAAGCTAATTTTATTGGAAAATGTGTATAGGTCCCCAATACCTCTTCTGTAACTTCTTTGGTATTTTCATTGAGGGTATATTTTATATTTTCCCATTCAAATCTCTCTACTTCAATCTCTTTGTCTTCACCGGGAAAACGCACAAAAATTTCATCTGAAGTCAAGCGGGTAACCACAGCCATTTTACCGTTAAAATACAGCTTCTCTGCAGACAAATCGTTTTTGATAAACATCACCTGAGCGCCAACTTTAAGCTCTAATTTGGCCTCTAAAGGGTATAATTTTTCTGGAAAATCACCAACCGTGGACACATTGTAAAAATAGGATTTCCCCTGCAAACTTTGAATAGCTTCTAAATTGATAGCATCTGCTTTTCTGTTGTGTGTGGTCACGGTGATAAAACCTTCGTGATCTTGACTGTTGAATTTTGGATCGACGTATTTGTTGATCACCTCCAAATTTTCTTTGGTGATGATGTTATTTCTTAAATTGTTTAATATTTCAATAAAAACCGCATCTGACTGTCTGTAAATTTTATCAAGTTCTACATACAAAACTGGATTGTTACTCAAGACGTGGGAATGAAAGAAATAAGGCGAATTGTAATAGCGTTTTAACACGTCCCACTCCTCATTGCGGACAACCGGAGGTAATTGCTGTAAATCGCCTATAAAAAGCACCTGAACACCTCCAAATGGTTGGGTGTTTTTTCTGATGTATTGCAACATAAAATCCATGGCATCCAAGACGTCTGCACGCATCATACTGACTTCATCAATTATTAATAACTCCAGGTTGCGAATTAAAGCGCGCTTGTTGTTATTCATTTTAAAGTGACGTCTAAGCGTGTTTCTATTCTCAAATTTGACGTATTCTGAAAAATTAATCTCTGCTTGGGTATCTGGTATAAAAGAACCAAAAGGCAATTGGAAAAAAGAATGTATGGTCACTCCTTTTGCATTTAAAGCTGCAATACCCGTTGGTGCCACTACAATGTAGTTTTTATGTGTAGTTTCTACAATTTTTTTGAGTAAAGTAGTCTTTCCCGTACCTGCTTTCCCGGTTAAAAAGATGGATCTACCGGTTTCATTTATAAATTTTAAGGTGTAGTCAGATATGGGGTTTGTTTCGCTCATAATTGGAATAAAAATCAAAAGTACACAAAAAATAAAAAGCCTCCTAAAAAGGAGGCTTTTATATAATTAAGGGTACTAAATGTGTTATTTAGTAGCTGTAGAATCTTCTTTAGAAACTTCTTTTTTAGCGTCTGTAGATGCACCTTTACCTTTGTAATTTGCATTTACTTCTTCTATGATTTTTGCTGTGATATCAAATCCTTCTTTAGCGTATAAAACAGTAGCAGCGTCTCCAGTACCATAGATATAATCATATCCTTGTTTTTTACCGTAAGTCTTGATATAATCTTTTAAACGAGTTACTAAACTATCCATCTCTTTACCACTTTCTTGTTGTAAAGTTTGCATCATAGTTTGTTGTTTCACGTTTAATTGTTGTTCTCTTTGCTGTAATTCTGCACCTTTCTTTTGAGCCCATTCTGGACCTTTAACTTGTGCATTCGCTTGAAAACCGCGAGCTTCTTGTTCAAATGCAGCAGCTTCAGTACGCAATTCACGTCCCATCTCTTCTGATTTTACTTTCCACTTTTCTTCAATATCCTTAGCTTCTGTATTTTCATCTAGCAATTTAGCTGTATCTACATAAGCAGTTTTAAAACCTGAATTAGAAGAAGTCTCTTTATTACATGCAACAAATGAAAGTGCAGCAAATGATAACAAGATTAATTTTTTCATTTCTCTATATTTAATTTTATGTAAAAATAAACAAAGTTTTAATATAAGGAAAAAACTAAACGTTTTTGTGCTGTTTATAAAGTAACAAGTACAGACATACAA
>JAGHSS010000274.1 GCA_018065745.1 Candidatus Neoflavobacterium equi
ATTTAAAACGGATTATTAACTTTGTAAAATCAAGTAATGAATACAGACCAATGAGAGAATTATCACAAGTAGTTGATTCTCTAAATATTAAAATACAAAAGCTTGTCTTGAAAATGCAAGCTTTACAGGATATTAACGAGAGTTTACTAGAAGAAATTCAAGACTCAGAAGCTATTATTTTGAAGCAGGTTGAAGAAATTGAATCTTTAAATCAAAAAAATAATGCTTTGCGAACTGCAAATTCTTTACTGGGCAGTGAAAATTACAAGCGAGAAACAAAACTAAAGATAAATTCAATCATTCGAGAGATTGATCAATGCATAGAACAGCTTTCTGAATAGCATGGATGACAAACTTAAAATAAAGATATCAATTGCTGATCGTGTTTACCCGTTGACGGTGAGTTATGATCAGGAAGAAGCACTGAGAATTGCTTCAAAAAAAATTGATGTCATGATCAAGGAGTTTGAGCAAAACTATGCGGTAAGAGACAAGCAAGATGTCTTGGCGATGTGCGCCTTGCAGTTTGCGTCTCAGGTAGAGCAAGGCAAATTGGATCAATCATTTGAATTATTAAACGCAATCAACCAGTTGAAAGAGATGGACCAGAATTTGGAATCCATGCTCTAACTCCTTACAACAAACGTTCATTAACATAGACTAAGATACTGCCCGCATTAGTTCTTAATTTGATAAACTCAACACTAACAAATTAAAATAGATGAATCTTCACTACTATAGCATGCCATTCAGTTGGACCCTTGAACAGTGAGTTAATCTAAAACTTGTCTTATCACGAGTTTATACATCTTGACTAATGTGGGCTTTTTTTATATATAATTTTTAAAAACACTATGAGTACAACCTTAATAATAATTTTTTGTTCCATTATTGGTCTTGCTATTGGCTTTGGATTTGCAAAATATTTAGAAAAGATAAATGCATCCACTCTAATGAAAAATGCAAATAATGAATCAAGCTCTATCATAAAAGACGCTAAAAACGAGGCTGAAGCCATCAAGAAAGAAAAATTACTTCAAGCAAAAGAGAAATTTTTAGAATTAAAATCTGAGCATGAAAAAGAAATATTAGCTAAAGACAAAAAATTAGCTGAAGCTGAAAAAAGAACGAGAGATAAAGAATCTCAAACTTCAAATGAATTGGCTAAATCAAAAAAATTAAACGACGAATTGACGCACAAAGTTGCAGATTACAATTCACGTTTAGAGCATTTGGAAAAGAAAGAAAAGGACATTGAAAAATTGCATAGAACTCAGGTTGAGCAATTGGAAGCAATTTCTGGACTTTCTCAAGAAGAAGCAAAAAATCAATTGGTGGAAAGCTTAAAAGCTGAAGCTAAAACAAGTGCAATGAGCCACATTCAAGAAACTATTGAAGAGGCAAAATTGACGGCTCAACAAGAGGCTAAGAAAATCATCATCAGCACCATCCAACGTGTAGGTACTGAAGAAGCAGTTGAAAACTGTGTATCTGTTTTCAACATTGAATCAGATGACGTTAAAGGACGCATCATTGGACGTGAAGGTAGAAACATCCGCGCTTTAGAAGCTGCAACTGGTGTTGAAATCATTGTGGACGATACGCCTGAAGCAATTATCTTATCTTGTTTTGATCCTGTGCGCAGAGAGATTGCACGTTTGGCATTACACAAATTAGTAACGGATGGAAGAATTCACCCGGCACGTATTGAAGAAGTAGTTGCTAAAACAGGAAAACAAATTGAAGAAGAAATCATTGAAGTTGGTAAACGCACCGTTATTGAATTAGGTATTCACGGTTTACATCCTGAATTAATCAAAACAGTTGGTCGCATGAAGTACCGTTCATCTTATGGACAAAACTTATTGCAACACTCCAGAGAAGTTGCTAAACTTTGTGGAATCATGGCTGCAGAATTGGGATTGAATGTGAAACTTGCTAAACGTGCTGGTTTATTACACGATATTGGAAAAGTTCCTGAAACAGAAAGTGAATTACCTCACGCCATCTTGGGAATGCAATGGGCTGAAAAATATGGTGAAAAAGCAGAAGTTTGCAACGCCATTGGAGCTCACCACGACGAGATTGAAATGACTTCATTAATTTCTCCGATCATCCAAGTTTGTGATGCCATTTCTGGAGCTAGACCTGGAGCTAGACGTCAAGTATTGGATTCTTACATCCAACGTTTGAAAGATTTGGAAGACATTGCTTTTGGATTTACTGGAGTTAAAAATGCATATGCTATTCAAGCTGGACGTGAATTGCGTGTGATTGTTGAAAGTGAAAAAGTTTCTGATGAAATGGTTTCCACACTATCTTTTGATATTTCACAAAAAATTCAAACAGAAATGACCTACCCTGGTCAGGTTAAGATTACTGTAATTAGAGAGACTAGAGCAGTGAACATTGCTAAAT
>JAGHSS010000384.1 GCA_018065745.1 Candidatus Neoflavobacterium equi
TCAAGATGAATCAAGATGAATCAAAATGAATTAAAATGGTTCAAAATGAATTAAAATGGTTCAAGATGAATCAAAATGGTTCAAGATGAATCAAAATGTTATTAAGGTGAAAAGCAGATGATAAAACAGTGAATCAAAATCCCATTTTGAAGTTCTCTTTTATGTAAGCAAATCACTCCTATATATAGTATACAAAAAACTCGAGCCATGGCCCGAGTTTTTTTATATATTGTATTTAAGGTTTCATCTTTTGGTCTGTCCAGCGCAATCTGTTCAAATCATAGCCAACTTCTTCAGCCATTTTTTTGTATTTAGTCTTGATGGCTTCCGGCATTTCTTTAGTACGTGACAGGAACCAGATGTAGTCCAAATCATTTCCCATCACCAATACATAGTTGTAATCTTCATCAATGGATACAACATTATACCCAGAATAAAAAGGACCAAAAAAGGACACTTTTAATCGGCCGTCTGTATCTGATCCCACACTTTTTGCTTTCCCGATTTTTTGTTGCCACTCTTTTTTAACCCCATTGTATCCTTTGTTGTCTACTCTGATTTTGCCGTCTTCACGCAGGGTGTATTGAGCGGTGACCAAATCCAAGTCTTTTTCATATTTAAAGTCAAAACGGGCAATCTCATACCAAGTACCCAAAAATTTATCCTGTTTGAAATCCTTTACTGCAGTTGCCTTTTCAGGAATGCTCACGCAAGCGGTCATACACAAAGCCAGTAGTGCTAAAAGTGCTATTCTTTTCATAAATGTTGTTTTATTTTTAAAACGCCTATTTATTAAAATAAGTATAAGGCAATAAATAGTATTTTTGCAGTCATAAAATGGTTTAATGATAGAGAAATTAAAATACGGTTGGAGCAATATCAACTATAAATTTGAAATATTAGCAGGATTAACCGTCGCGATGACCATGATTCCTGAAAGTTTATCTTTTGCAATATTGGCGGGGTTGTCTCCCTTGAATGGACTGTATGCAGCATTTATAATGGGAATTGTGGTGTCTCTTTTTGGAGGTAGACCGGCCATGGTTTCTGGAGGAGCTGGAGCAACGGTAATTGTTTTGATTGCGTTGATGCAATCCCACGGTGTGGAATATGTTTTTGCAACCGTTTTGTTGGCAGGAATATTCCAATTGGCGGTGGGCTTGTTTAAGCTGGGGAAATTCATACGTCTGGTTCCAGAGCCGGTTATGTATGGTTTTGTTAACGGTTTGGCAGTAGTCATATTTATGTCTCAACTCAAACAGTTTAAGGTAATGGAAAACGGAGTTGAGGTTTGGTTGCAAGGAACTCCTTTATATATAATGGGAGGTTTGGTTGCACTGACTGTTGCGGTGGTGATGGGATTGCCCAAATTAACAAAAAAAATTCCCGCTTCCTTAATAGCCATCTTGGTGGTTTTTGCAGTGGTTTACTTTTTTAATATAGATACCAAAACAGTTCAGGACATAGCTAGTATTTCTGGAGATTTTCCACCCTTTCACTTTCCATCTGTACCGTTGAACTGGGAAACTTTGGAAATAATATTTCCTTATGCCCTAGTGATGGGTGGGGTGGGATTGATTGAAACCCTATTGACATTGACTGTGGTGGATGAGATGACCAACACTCGTGGAGATTCAAATCAAGAATGTGTGGCACAAGGAGGTGCAAACATCTTGAATGGACTTTTTAATGGAATGGGAGGTTGTGCCATGATAGCTCAGACCTTTGTCAATGTAAACGCAGGTTCCAGAACCCGTTTGGCTGGAGTGATTGGTGCATTGACCATATTGGTTATTATATTAGTAGGTGCGCCATTTATTGAAATGGTTCCCATGGCTGCCTTGACCGGGGTGATGATGATGGTTGCCATCAGCACATTCAAGTGGAGTAGTTTCAAAATTCTGAATAAAATGCCCAAGTCTGACATCTTTGTGATGTTGGTTGTAACCATCATAACCATTGTACTCCACAATTTGGCCTTGGCTGTTCTGGCGGGAGTTGTTATTTCAGCATTGGTATTTGCTTGGGAGAGTGCCAAGCGCATCAGAGCTAGAAAATATATAGATGCTAATGGAACAAAAGTTTATGAACTATTTGGTCCTTTGTTTTTTGGATCAGTAACGGCGTTTACTGAAAAATTTGATCCAGAATCAGATCCAGATCAAGTTGTGATTGACTTTGCTGAGAGTAGTCTTTCAGACATGTCAGCCATGGAAGCATTGCACAAATTGACACAAAAATATCAAGACCAAGGAAAAATACTTACTTTGGTAAACTTAAGTGAGGATTGCAAACGTATGATTGATAAAGCCGCAGATCAAATTCAACTGCATTATAAATAAAAAAAGAGGAAGCTTTCAAAGCTTCCTCTTTTTGTTATATCTGAACGTAATCATCAGATTTAGGTATTTTGTCAAAATACGCTTGCATGTCTTCAGATAAAACGGTTAGCTTTCGTTCCACTAAATTCATCCATGCACCTTCAACCAATACTTGTGCACATTTGGTACCGTCTTCACGCAACAATTCGTGTCTGATGGCAAATCTTGATTTTACAGTATCGTTTTTTGTCAAGAATACACGCACCTTGACAACCTCGTCCATTTTAACCTCTTTGAAATACAAGGTTTCTTCTCTAAAAAGGATCGGTCCAACTTTAGCTGCTAAGCAACGTTCCATGGAAAGACCAATAACCTTCATCATATTACTTCTTGCCTGAGTACAGATGTCTGCATAGGCTGAATGTCTTAAATGACCATTCGCGTCAATTTGTGACCACAAAACTTGACCCTCAAAAAAAATATTATCCATACTGCAAACATAATACATTAATAAATGAGACTTTAAAATCAGGTCAAAAATAATTTACACCCCTTAAAATTGACTTCAGTTTTTATAAATTCACTTTTTTTTGTGTAACCCCCTAAAAAAAATAGGGGTACTTTACTTTTGGAATCGTTTTTTGTTTAAATTTGTACTCAGTAATCAACCAATCATAATTTAATTACATTTATATGGCATCTATTCGTTTTGAAGCTTTAAAATCAGCAAACTCTAGAAATCCTATTGTTGTTGAGGAATTAGATAGAAAATCTAAAATTTTTGGTAGCAATGTTTTTAACGACAAAGCAATGCGACAGTTTTTAACTCCAGAAGCATACAAAGCAGTGAAATCAGCTATGGATCACGGTACTAAAATTGACCGTAAATTTGCTGATTATGTTGCCATGGGAATGAAAGAATGGGCTTTATCTAAAGGAGTAACACATTACACACACTGGTTTCAACCATTGACAGGTACAACGGCAGAAAAACACGATGCGTTTTTTGAAACGTCTTTTGACGGTACTGATCCAGTTGAAAAATTTGGTGGTACTCAATTGGTACAACAAGAACCAGACGCGTCTTCTTTTCCAAATGGAGGGATTAGAAATACATTTGAAGCACGTGGATATACAGCTTGGGATCCTACTTCTCCAGCATTTATCTTTGGAACAACATTGTGTATTCCAACCATCTTCGTTTCTTACACAGGAGAAGCATTAGACAATAAAGCACCACTTTTAAGAGCCTTGTCAGCTATTGATGCCCATGCAACTGAGGTGGCTCGTTATTTTGACAAAAACATTAAAAAAGTAACTCCTACTTTAGGATGGGAGCAAGAATACTTTTTGATTGATTCTGCTTTAGCTACTTCTAGACCTGATATTTTACAAACAGGAAGAACCATGCTAGGTCACGTTTCAGCAAAAGGACAACAATTGGAAGATCACTATTTTGGATCAATTCCAACGCGCGTTTTAAATTATATGCGCGATCTTGAAAACGAGTGTATGTTATTGGGTATTCCAGTAAAAACACGTCACAATGAAGTTGCGCCAAACCAATTTGAGTTGGCTCCAATTTTTGAAGAGACAAATTTAGCAGTTGACCACAACTCTTTGTTGATGGATGTAATGCAAAAAGTGGCAGAACGTCACCACTTTAAAGTTTTATTCCATGAAAAACCGTTCAAAGGAGTTAATGGTTCTGGAAAACACAACAACTGGTCTTTGGCAACTGACACGGGAATTAATCTTTTGTCACCAGGAAAAACGCCAATGAGCAACTTGATGTTCCTTACATTCTTTATCAGTACCATCAAAGCGGTATACACTTATGAAGAATTGTTAAGAGCAGCGATTGCTTCTGCTTCAAATGACCACAGATTGGGAGCTAATGAAGCGCCACCTGCAATTATTTCAATCTTCATTGGTCAGCAATTGACTAAAGTATTGGAAGAATTAGAAGGAGTTTCAACAGGGAAATTATCTCCTGAAGAAAAAACAGACTTGAAATTAAACGTTGTTGGTAAAATTCCTGATTTGTTGTTAGACAATACAGATAGAAACAGAACATCTCCATTTGCTTTCACAGGAAACAAATTTGAGTTTAGAGCTGTTGGATCTACAGCAAACTGTGCCAATTCAATGACAACTTTGAACACAATTGTTGCTAAACAATTGAAAGATTTCAAAGCTGCAGTTGACGCTTTGATTGAAAACAAAGGGCTTAAGAAAGATGAAGCAATCTTTAATGTCTTGAGAGAGTACATTAAAGAAACTAAAAATATTTTATTTGAAGGTGACGGGTACAGTGACGAATGGGAGCAAGAAGCGGCAAAACGTGGATTGTCAAACCACAAGACAACACCAGAAGCTTTAAAAGCAAAAGTATCTGCCAAATCATTTGAATTGTTCCAAGAAATGGAAGTAATGAACCACACTGAAGTGGAATCTCGTTATGAAATTGAAATGGAAGAATACATCAAGAAAATACAAATTGAAGGACGTGTGTTAGGTGATATGATTAGAAATCACGTAATACCAACAGCCATCAAATACCAAAATTTATTGATTGACAACGTGAAAGGTTTAAAAGAAATCTTTGGTTCTGATTACGAAACTTATGCAAAAGAACAATTGATTATCTTGAAAAAAATATCAAGCCACATCACAGAGTTGAATGCTAATGTACACGCCATGATTGACGCTCGTAAAAAAGCCAATGCAATGGATTCATTAGAGGCTTCAGCATCAGCATACTGCAATGAAGTAAAACCATATTTTGACACCATCAGATACTATGCTGACAAATTGGAGTTGGAAGTGGATAATGAAATTTGGCCATTGACAAAATACAGAGAATTATTATTCACACGCTAGTAGCATAATTCCCATTTTCTGGTGGAATTTAAAATACAGAAGCTGAATGATCTTTGATTTTTAAAAGTTTATTTATTTAAAAGGAGTTTTCACAATGAAAACTCCTTTTTTTTTGTTTATTTCTATAAATGATTACTTTTACAATCTTACCTATAACATTTATGAAAAGGCTATTGTTTCTAATTTTTTTACTCACTTCTGCACTGATCCAAGCGCAGGAAAAATTCACTGTTTTTTTTGAAACGAGTGCCTTTGAGCTCAAAGAATCTGAGGTAGACCGTTTGGCACAATGGATTCAATCCAACAGGGATTCAAAAATTATAGCCATGCACGGTTTCACAGATGACGTGGGTGGGTTTGGGTATAACGATACCCTGTCAGTAAAACGCGTTCAAAATATGTATGCTTTGCTGAAACCCTATTTAAAAATCAGATCTGATTTTTCCATGCAGAGTTTTGGGAAGAACCACAAGCAATCAAAAAACAAATCAGAAAACAGAAGAGTTGATATTTTTTACCTCAAAAAACAAGATTTAGCCTTAGAACATCAAATTTTGGGTATCAAACGCGTGGCTGTTGCTGCAGATGCTCCTTTAATAGATAAAATAAAAAATGCCTGGGTGGGAGATAAGATAGAAGTTGAAAATTTGTTTTTTCACCTCAATACCTTTGCCATGTTGCCTGAATCAAAACCAGCAATGGACAATCTAACTCAGATCATGATAGAGTTGCCAGATCTCAAAATTGAAATTCAGGGACATATATGTTGTCAAACAAAAGACCACAACAATTTGTCACTGCAGCGCGCCAAGCAAATCAAAAGATTGTTGGTCGCCAATGGGATTGATGAAAAAAGAATTCTAACCAAGGGGTTTGGCAGCTCACAAGCCAAATTTCCGGTTCCTGAAAATTCAGAAGCAGAACGCGCAGCCAACAGACGCGTAGAGATTGAGATTTTAGAAAATTAATTTAAATCGTAATTTCAACATGTATTTTAAAAAATAAATAAAATAAATAAAGAGGTTTTGTTGTTATTCAACAAAGCCTTTTTTTATGCTCGTCACCAAGAACATTAAAATTTCAGACATCCTCAAAGGGACGTACAGAAATACCTTTAGAATCATTGTAGTTTCCATCTTGACTTATGTAGTCAATGTGTTTCTCTTGAATGATTATCTACACTTTCCAGCACTAGTTCCCACCGTTTTGGGAACCGCTTTGGCGTTTTTTATTGGTTTCAACAACAACCAAGCCTATGACCGTTGGTGGGAAGCCCGAACCATATGGGGCGCCATTGTCAATGATTCCAGAAGTTTTACAAGAATGTTGACCACTCAGATTCCCGTGAATTTTGGCAATGAAACCTGGGTTAAAGTCTTGATAGAACGAATGGTTAAACGTCATATAGCCTATCTATATGCCTTGAAAGACCACCTCAGAGCTCAGGATGAAAAGTATTATTTGAATTATATAGATCCCAAGGAGTATTTGGATCATCTGGAAGGATCAACAAACAAGCACAACGCCCTTTTGCAACTGCAGTCCAAAGATTTAGAAATCCTGCTCAAAAACAATATCATAGACGGTTTCAAATACATGCAAATCAATGATATGTTGACCCGTTTTACAGACTCCATGGGACGTTGTGAACGCATCAAATCCACGGTGTTTCCAACCACATACCGCTATTACTGTTTTCTCTTCACTTGGATTTTTATCATAACCGCCACCCTTGTTACCAGTGATATTGCCGGTTATTGGTCCATCATGTACGGTTCTTTGCTCGGTCATATTTTCATTATCATACAAGTTTTGGGACAATCCTTGGTTGATCCCTTTGAAAACATTCCCACCGGGATTGCTTTGAATGCCATTTGCAGAACCATTGAACGCAATCTGTTAGAAGTTTTGGGAGAGGAAAACCTACCAGAGTCAGAACCTGTTGTGGATGGATTTTACATCATGTAATATTTGTAGAAATCAATTTTTTACCTCAAATATTAACGTTCTTTTTTTATCTTTGTCAAACAACAACACAAACTATAATATGAGTTCTGATACCAGCAAACGTTACAGTCTTCGCGGAGTTTCTGCTTCTAAAGAAGATGTTCACAACGCCATCAAGAATATTGACAAAGGTCTTTTTCCCAAAGCATTTTGTAAAATTGTCCCTGACTACTTAACCCAAGATCCAGATCATTGTTTGATCATGCACGCAGACGGTGCAGGTACCAAGTCCTCTTTGGCCTATATGTACTGGAAAGAAACAGGAGATCTTTCTGTTTGGAAAGGCATTGCTCAAGATGCTTTAATCATGAATATTGACGATTTACTTTGCGTGGGCGCAACAGACAACATCATGTTGTCCTCCACCATTGGACGCAATAAAAACAAAATCCCAGCAGAGGTCATCTCAGCCATCATCAACGGTACAGAAGAATTGATTGAAGAATTGAAGTCTTATGGCGTGACCATCCATTCCACCGGAGGTGAAACGGCAGATGTTGGAGATTTGGTGCGCACCATCATTGTGGATTCCACCGTTACAGCACGCATGCCAAGAAACAAAGTAATTGACAACGCAAACATCCAACCTGGAGATGTTATTGTAGGTTTGGCCTCATATGGTCAAGCAACCTATGAAAAATCATACAACGGCGGTATGGGTAGCAACGGGTTAACATCGGCAAGACACGATGTGTTTGCCAAATATTTGGCAGAGAAATATCCAGAGAGTTATGATGCAGAAGTGCCTTCAGATTTGGTTTATTCTGGAGCTGTACATTTGACAGATGCCGTTGCAGATGCTCCAATTGACGCTGGAAAGCTTGTGTTGTCCCCAACCAGAACCTATGCGCCAATCATCAAAGCGATTTTAGATAAGTACACCCCACAAGAAATTCATGGAATGGTACACTGTTCCGGAGGTGCACAAACAAAAATTTTACACTTTGTAGAAGGGTTACACATCATCAAAGACAATTTGTTCCCAGTGCCACCACTTTTCAAATTGATCCAAGAGCAATCCAAGACAGATTGGAAAGAGATGTATCAAGTTTTCAACTCAGGACACCGCATGGAATTATACGTTCCAGAACACCTGGCTTTAGAGATTGTAAAAATTTCAGAACACTTTGGTGTGGAAGCTCAAATTGTGGGTAGGGTAGAAGCCAGTGCAGAAAAGCAATTGACCATTACCAGTCCGTACGGCACCTTTAAATACAACTAATTTACACCAGTATATAT
>JAGHSS010000068.1 GCA_018065745.1 Candidatus Neoflavobacterium equi
ACAAGTTTCTCCTCAGGGCATTTCCACAAATGCCATTGCAGAGATGATGCATTCAAAACCCTCATCAGTTACAGACATGATTAAAAAGCTGGCTGAAAAAAAATGGGTTAACTATATGCGTTATCAAGGCGTGACCTTGACACCTTCTGGATTGAATGCTGCTTTGATGATCATCAGGAGGCACCGTTTGTGGGAGTTGTTCTTGGTTCAGCATTTGGAATTTTCATGGGATGAAGTGCATGAATTGGCAGAAAAGTTGGAACACATCAAATCTGAAAAACTCATTGACCGGTTGGAAGAGAAGATGCAGTTTCCCGCATTTGATCCGCATGGAGACCCCATCCCCGACCGGAAAGGGAAGATGAGTTCTCAATCCAAGTTACTACTTTCAGATGGGGTTTTGGGACAACAATACATCTGTGTTGGCGTTTTGGATAGTAGTTCTTTGTTTTTGCAATTTCTTGATAAGTACAAGATCACCTTGGGAAGTGAAATAAAAATTGTGGAACGGGAGGATTTTGACGCCTCACTAACCATTGAATTAAACGGCAGTCAAATTTCAATTTCTAATAAGATTGCAGCCAACCTTTTCGTTAAATAACTGATATGATACAGATAATAATAGACTATTTTACCAAGATAGATCCCATTTTGGCAGCCTTGTATGCAACTTTGTTTACCTGGTTTTTAACAGCTTTAGGAGCTGCGACAGTGCTGTTTTTCAAGAAGCTAAACCAAGTGGTTTTGGATGGGCTTTTGGGATTTACTGGAGGTGTTATGATTGCAGCCAGTTTCTGGAGCCTTTTGGCGCCTGCCATCTCCATGAGTTCTGGAGAAGGGTTTGTGAAAGTTATTCCTGCGTCCTTTGGATTCTTTTTGGGTGCCATGTTCTTGTTTGCATTAGACAAACTTCTGCCACATTTACATATAAACTTTGAAGAGGAGCACAAGGAAGGGGTAAAATCACCTTGGCAACGCACCACGCTTTTGGTGTTGGCCATAACGTTGCACAACATTCCTGAAGGATTGGCTGTAGGGGTTTTGTTTGGTGGTGTTGCTGCAGGCATACCTGAGGCTACCATTGCAGGAGCGGTTACTTTAGCTATTGGTATTGGAATTCAAAACCTACCTGAAGGAGTTGCCGTTGCCATGCCATTGAGACGTATGGGAATGAGCAGAAGAAAGAGTTTCTTTTATGGGCAATCATCCGCTTTAGTAGAACCTATTGCGGGGGTATTGGGCGCCTTTGCCGTTACCTTTTTCACTCCAATCTTACCTTATGCACTTGCCTTTGCTGCTGGAGCTATGATATTTGTCGTGGTGGAAGAGGTTATTCCGGAAACCCAACAAAATGGAAATACAGATATTGCAACCATGGGGTTAATTCTGGGATTCATCATCATGATGATGTTGGATGTTGCCCTGGGTTAATCAAGTTGGAATCTATTTTGTATCTTAGATTAAAAAGATGAGATTTTTCAAATTCATTATAGCCCCTATTTTTCTTGGCATCGTGCTTTTTTCCTGTAAATCACGTGTTCGCGATGTTCCTGAAAATGATGTTGTAGTTCAAGAAGATAGTCAATCTTCCAAGCCCTTAACTTTATTGACGGTTGATGCGCATGCCAATTCAAGCCATAGCTATTTTAAAATAGAAGAAGTCTTGGAAGATTCCAGATGTCCTGTGGACGTGACCTGTGTTTGGGCGGGCTCTTTAAAAGTTGCTGTTGGGTATTATAAAAATCAAAAAAAGGCAGCTGTAAAAACCATTGATTTAATGGCAACTGAACCGGCAGACATCAAGTGGTTGTTAGATCATTTGGGGAGTTCTGAGGCTGAAAACGCAACCTATGGTATACAAAATAACTCAGATCCTGTATC
>JAGHSS010000334.1 GCA_018065745.1 Candidatus Neoflavobacterium equi
TCTTAGTGTACAATTGAAGTCGTGTTGCTCCTCCATAAATACCGTGGTTTTTATCAGGATATATAGCCCAATCAAATTGTTTATTTGCTTGGATTAAAGCTTCAATCATTTCCATTGAATTTTGAACGTGAACATTGTCATCTGCACTTCCGTGAACCAACAAGAAATTCCCCTTCAATTTTGAAACATGTGAAATAGGTGAGTTTTGATCATAACCACTTGCGTTTTCCTGTGGTGTTTGCATATAGCGTTCTGTATATACAGAATCATAGAACCTCCAAGAAGTAACAGGCGCCACAGCAATAGCAGTTTTGAAAACATCATTCCCTTGAAACAAACAGTTAGAAGACATAAATCCTCCAAAAGACCATCCAAAAATCCCGATACGTGAGGCATCAACAAATGAATACCCACCAAATAATTTAGCAGCAGCAATTTGATCTTCTACCTCATATTTACCCAACTCTTTATAAGTAACCTTTTTGAAAGCACTTCCTTTAAATCCAGTTCCTCTTCCATCAACACAAGTAACAATATATCCTTGTTCAGAAAGCATCATAAACCAATAATCATCATTGCTGTACCAAGCATTGTCAACCTGCTGAGACCCCGGTCCTGAATACTGATACATCAAAACAGGGTATTTCTTATTTGCATCAAAGTTTTTAGGTTTGATCATCCAGGAATTTACTTCTACCCCATTTGCCAATTTCAAAGTTTGAAATTCTTTCTTAGGCAAATCATAACCAGAAATAACGTGTTGCAATTTAGAGTTGTCAACAATTGTTTGAATTACTTGACCACTTTTGGTGTCAATAAGCTTGAAGCTAGGAACCTGAGTTGCACTTGAAAACTCATTGATATACAAACTAAAGTCAGGACTAAAAGTAGCGCGATTTGTGCCGGTCTCTTTAGTCAATCTCTTTAACTGTTTTCCTGAAAGCTGAACCTGATAAACATCTCTATTTATAGATCCATTAGCCACAGATTGAAAATATACAACCTTGTTTTTTACGTCATAACCATAATATGAAGTTACGTCCCAATTTCCTTTAGTCAATTGATTGATCAATTTACCTTTAGAGTTATAGTGATAAATATGGTTGTACCCATCGCGTTCACTAGTCCATAAAAAACTGTTGTCGTTTAAGAAAGTTAAGTCATCTGTAATTTCAACATAAGCCTTGTCTTTTTCATTTAAAATGAGTTGAACTTTAGTAGTTGTAGCGTTAACAAATACCAAATCCAAATTGTTTTGGTGTCTGTTCAATACTTGTGCACTTAACGTCTGCGCGTCAGAAGTCCATTTGATTCTTGGAATATAGAAGTCGGTATAATTTCCAAGAGTAACATTTTGAATGTTTTTTTTAGCAACATCATAGATGTGAAGACTCACTTTAGAATTTTTCTCTCCAGCCTTAGGATATTTAAACACCATTTGTGAAGGATATAAATCGCGATTGTAAACATCCATAGAAAATTCTGGAACCTCTGTTTCATCAAATTTAATAAAAGCCAATTTTGTCCCATCAGCATTCCAATCGTAAGCTCTTACAAATGCAAATTCCTCTTCATAAACCCAATCCGTAATACCGTTGATAATTTCATTTTTCAATCCATCATGAGTAACCTGTACCGTCTGTTTGTCTTTAATCGAGTATAAATAAATATTGTTACCTAAAACATAACTAATATATTGACCGTTTGGCGAAAAAATTGGCTCTTGTATCGGTAATTCAGATATTTTTGTAAGCAAATTTGATTTAATATCAAAAATATGATATATTGCTGTAAATGAGTGTCTAAATATGGCATTTGAATTACTTGCAATCAACATTTTTTGTTCACTTGAATCAAATGAATAAGAGTCAACTCCATTAATTTGTTGGTGATCTTTAGTATCAAAAATTGTCTTTACCTTCTTTAAACTTTTAAAATCATATAAATCTATTTTGGTAGATCTTGTGGTTTTATCTGTCGTTAAAACGGTATATTCATTGGTATTTTGCATAGATTGCAATGCAGTCATACCTTCTGTTCTAAAGGTACCAGACCATATTTTTTCTAAGCTCAATTTGTTTTGACCATAACTGAAAACAGTTGTTATAAAACAGATAAAAGCTACCTTAAAGATTATTTTCATAGTGAGTATTTTAAACGAAAGTTCAATTTTACTAAAAAATATTCACATTTGTACAGTATTTACAATTTAAATCGAGACCTCAATACGGTCAATGCTTTTTATCTCAACAACCTATGTTACTAAAACTCTTTAATCTGAAAATAAAATCCTTTACATTCAACTATATAGGGTGTTTCATCGTGCTGATAGCACTTGCCTTCCCAACTTTGTGTCAAGCACAGATGTTGGATTATGATCACATAAACCATGAAAGAGGTGTTCCCTCAAGCTATACTTCTGTGATGTATCAAGACAGCAGAGGCATCATGTGGATTGGAACATCAGGCAACGGATTAATTAAGTATGACGGACAAAAGTACCACACCATAACAGAACAATACGGACTTAAAAACTACACGATATCAGCAATTACAGAAGACAAAAACAACAACATAATACTCTACCTCCAAAACTTTGGTATTGTCGTTTATGATGGCAAGGACATCATCAAGGTATTAAAAGCAAACAAAAACACCTACTTTGACAAGGAGAATTGTCAATTTGCAAAGTTCAACAACAAACTATATCTAGTGTCTAACAACAACATTGTTGAGATAAACACAGATACCTACAAAGCAACCTTGAGATATGCCATAGACGGGAACGTTAGTAATACCAACAGTATTTTCGTTTCTGAAAACGCCATCTACATTGCCAAAAAAAACATACTCTCTAAATTCTACAACAACAAAATAACAAAAGTTAACAATCCATTAATTCAGGGAATCAATACCATTACAGGCATTGACAGCAAAACCGCATACATAGGTACAAGCGATGGGAATTTCATTAAAATGAATACACTTCCCAACGGTGAAGAATTTACAATCATTGAGGACGTTGCCAAAAAAACAGAAACTAAGAATTTCAGCATTGAACACATCATTGTCAAAAAAGACAAATCCATAATTTTTGTTGGTGGGTTCAGTCAGGGTATTATCATTTTGAGAAACAACAAATACGACCTGACAAACCTAGGCAAAAATTTCCCTGTCAATTCAGTTACCAATATATATCTTGACAAAGAGGACAATGTGTATTTCCTTTCTTTAGGAAGAGGTATTTTCAAAACAAGCAACCAGACATTTTACAATTATTCCAATGTTCCTGAAACCAACTACCCATTAAATTTCGCAACCACATACAGATACAACCACCTGGTTCTTGCAGAAATTAATAACGGAGTCAGTTTTTTTAAGGAAAAGAGCAACAACAAATTGGAGTTTGATTTTAAACTGGAGTTGCCAAATTGCATCGGTCTGTTCACCAACAGAAAAAATGAACTTTTAATTATAACCAGTGATGCTTACTACCTGTATGTAGATAAGACAAGATCGGTATCTAAAATCATCAAGTTCAGTAAATTCAAAAATAACGACGTCAACACATCAATTGTTCAGGATTCAGAAGGATATTACATCATTACTTCTTTTACCGGTATTGATGTATACGATGAAGATTTCAATCCCATCTCCAAAATAAACACATACAATAACGAGAGAGTGGATATGTATCAAAAAATCGCTAAAAAAGCAGAAAACCAATGGTTTGTATCTGCGAATAGCGGTCTGTATATATTGACAAAAAAAGGGAAAGATCATTTTGAATTGACAGACAAACTGTCCAACATTTACATTGAAACCATTGTCAAAGACCAAAACGGAAACTTTTGGTTTGGAGGTAAAGAAGGACTGTTGAGATACGACAAGAATAAAAAGCTAGAACTGTTCACAACCAAACAGGGACTTTCATCAAATATGATTAATGAAATCATCCCAAATGTAAAAAATGAATTATTAATAGGGTCAAACAGGGGAATTGACAGACTCCAAATTGACAAAAACGGCAATATATTAAACGTTTACAATTACAACTATTCCAATGGATTCAAGGGAATGGAATGTAATGGATTGTATTATGTTAGAGATAAAAACAACAACATCTATTTTAATACAGTTAATGGACTCTATAAATTCATTAACGACACCCCTTATCCAAATAAAATAAACCCGAAACCAATTATTACTGAAATATCGGTTTTCAAAGAAAGTATTGATTGGATTGCCAGAGGAGATTCAGAGTCAAATTGGTTAAACTTACCAAAGCAAAACCACGTCTTTAAATTCAATGAAGACCAAATCAGTTTTTCATTTACCAACAAATATGACAACAACGACTCCAACAATTCCTTCGCATACATACTGGAGGGAAATGACACCAATTGGACCATTGCTAAGTCAGTTAAACAAGTTAACTACAACAATTTAAAATACGGAAACTACACCTTTAAGGTAAAAAACATTACTGAAAACGGAGAACAACTGGGGCAAATCGCATCCTACTCTTTTGTCATTGACACCCCTTTCTATTACAAATGGTGGTTCATCATTCCATTCATTATATTGATTGCAAGTATTTCAATTACATTCATAAATAGAAGTGCAAAATACAACCAGGAATACATTCAGAATTTTTATAGAATTAAGGGGAACGCAGAAGAAATTAGATATTATTTAATTTTTATCTCCTTTTTCATTCCATTTTTTGACACCTTAGAATTTGTATTCATTGACAACACAAAAACATATTTCCTTTACAGTTATGTAGTTGGAATTCTTTTGATGTCAATTTACCTAGCTTCAAGAAACAGCTCAAAGATAAAAGACAACCTACAAGAAATTCTCTTTGCTATATTCATAGCACTGTCCATGTTCATGGTGTATGTATTGATCATATTCCCTCTGAATTACATCGTTTTAGCAAAAGTATTCTTGATGCTTTTCTTTTCATACACGGTGTTTTTCAAATTCAGGGATTACATCATCTACAACTGCTGCTTCATCATCATCTTTGGAGTGTTAATGATGATCAAAGCAAATGAAATTGCCATGCAATTCTCATTGCTTTTCAGCTGCCTCTTTTTTATGGTCATCAATTATGGAAGGAGAATATCATTCTTAAACAGCCAGGAAAAAATTGTATTCGCTTACAACATCATCAATGCCTCAAATGCATTGACAATCGCCGTGAATAACGACAATAAGATAAGCTTTGTTGGAAACTCAATTTATAAAATCCTAGGTTTTAAAAATGAAGAAGTGATGAGCAAAGATTTTTCCATGATTGAAGCAGAATTCAAAACCAACGAATTCAAATCCAATCAGGAAGGTCAAATCCAGAGAATTAAATGTAAAAACGGAGAGATTAAATTCATCCACTGGACAGAACACACCTATTCATCAAATCTGAGAATAAGAACCGGACAAGACATTACAACAAGAATCCTAGTTGAAGAACAATACAAAAACATCATTCAACTTGCGTCAGACATCATCATAGAAACAGATAGAAAAGGGACCTTTTTGTTTGTCAATAATTTCGTGGAGAAAATCCTTGGTTACACACCCACAGAGTTGATAAATAAAAATTTCACCTCAATTATTCATGAAGATTATGTAGGAACCATTTACAATCACTACACATTTAATTACCACAACGCTAGGGATTTTGAAACCTTAGAATTTCCTGTCTATACAAAAGACAGAAGGCTGGTGTGGCTTTCTCAAAAAGTTTCCATTAAATATGACATTACCACCGGTAAGGTAACTGGATACATTGCAGTCTTAAGGGACATTACCCTTCAGAAGATGGAAGCAGCTGAACAATTTGAAAAGGATGAAAAAAACAAGCAATTCAATGAAGTTATCAACCACCTTTCAACCCTGAACTTCATTGATTTTGGTAACAAACAAAGTTTATTAAAATACATATCCATACAAACGCTAAAAGCTTTAAATGTGGATAGGTTGGCTTTGTGGTACAAACACGATACCTATTTCAAGTTGTACAACCTGTATGACATCAACACAGAAACACACACAGAAGGGACTAAAATTTTCTTTGAAGACATCCAGGATTATTATGCAATTCTTCAAGACAGACCTTATTTTGTTTCAGATGACCTTCAAAGTGAGGACAAGAAAAACCAAATAATGACACACTACGGTAAAGCAAACAAATTAGTGTCATTGCTTGACATCCCTTTTTATTTCTCTGGGGAACTTGATGGAGTAATTTCTTTTGAATCCAATACCACACAAAAACACTGGACCAATGATGAAATAAACTTCTGTAGAAACATCGTTGATATCGTGTTGCTTTCGATAGAAACACTTAAGAGAAAAGAAATTGAAGATGAAACCATTTACAAAAGTGACATCCTTTCAGCAATTGCAAAAACCACTCATAATTTAATTCTTAGTGAAAATTTAGAAGAGATTTTCCAAAACTGTTTCCACCACATCGGTATTGCAGCAAGAGTAGACAGAGTGTATTATTTTGAAAACCACGAAGCCAATAAATCAGTAGTCCAAAAATACGAATGGACCAGTAAAAAAGCATCCAAAACCATAGATGTTGATCTTTTCCAAGACATCCCTTATGACGGATTGGAGAATTTCATAAACACATTATATTCAAACAAACCATACAATGCCATCGTCAATAATTTGGAAGAAGGAGAGTTAAAAGAGTTCTTGAAACTCCAAAACATACTTTCAATCTTAGTAATTCCGCTTTTTATTAAAAATAAAATGATTGGTTTTATCGGCTTTGATGATTGCAACAAAGAGAGACACTGGAAAGTAGAAGAAATAAACATTTTAGAGACTTTTGCCAACAACATCACCACCACAATTGAGCGAATTGACAATGAAAAAGCGATTCAGGAAAACGAGGAAAAATTTAAACTTTTAGCCAACAACATACCAGCTGCAGTTTACCTTGTAAACTACACCCCAAACAGAAACAAAATATTTTTAAATCACGTCATTGAGAATTTGACGGGATACACTAGAGAAGAATTTTTCAACAATGAAATATCAATTTTTGACCTCTACCATCCAGAAGACAAGGATAAGGTAATCAGTCAAATCAATCAAAGCATTGAACAAGGCATTCCATACAACATTTCCTGTAGGATGATCAGGAAAAACGGAGAAGTTTTGTGGATTGAGGAATACGGTGAAAGCATCAAAGTTGAAGACAAAGTTTCTTATGTTGAAGGTGTAATATTAGACATTACACAGAGAAAACAAACAGAAGAAGCCATCAGAGCAAAAGAATTAGCAGAAGCATCTAACAATTCAAAATCTGAATTCTTGGCTAATATGAGTCATGAAATCAGAACGCCTTTGAATGGAATCATCGGTTTCACTAATTTATTGCAAAAAACAAATCTAGATTCAATACAAAACCAGTATGTGAATGTGGTAAATCACTCTGCCAAATCACTGTTAGAAATTGTAAATGACATCCTTGATTTTTCTAAAATTGAAGCAGGAAAATTAAATATATCAATCGTGGAAACAGACATCTACCAAATAGTAGATGAAGTAGTAGACATGGTTAAATACGACGCACACATCAAAAAGTTGAACCTGTTGGTAAACATAGATGTCAACACCCCAAAACTGTTGAATTTAGATCCAATGAGGTTCAAGCAAGTAATTGTGAATCTGATGTCCAATGCAGTGAAGTTCACCCAAAAAGGAGACATTGAGCTGACCACAAAAGTGCTAAACTGCGACCAAAATAAGTGTAAAATTAGATTTGCGGTAAGCGATACAGGGATTGGTATCAAAAAAGAAAACAGATCCAAAATATTTGAAGTGTTCACACAAGAAGACAATTCAACCACAAGAATTTATGGAGGAACCGGTTTGGGATTGCCAATCTCAGACAGGCTACTAAAACTTATGGGCTCTAAACTTCAAATTTCAGACAACAATAAAGTCGGGTCAACCTTCTTTTTTGACATTGAATTTGACATCACAGACATCAACAATGAAAAGATGAATGTAATAACTAAATTCAAAAACATATACTTTGTGGACAATTCAGGCAAGAGATTTGACAACGCAAAAGAAGTCCTTGGGTTTTACAACATGAATGTACAGTTGACGCAAAATGTGGATACCATTGTTCAAGACAAGCATAATACAGATCTGATCATTTTAAATTTTGAAAATTCCAATATCACAGATATTGAAAAATTGTCAAAATTGGAAATTCCGATGATCGTATTGATAAATTCCAACGTCAAATCTGATTTGATTCCACAACAGAATCACATCATCCAAGTCGTTAAGCCAATCAAGTTTTATGAACTACCCGCACTGCTAGAAAAATTAGCAGACACCAATAACAGAGTAAACACAGAAATTTTTGAACCAGAGAAGAACATATTCTTTACCACAAAATTGAACATACTCATTGTTGAAGACAACAAGATCAACATGTTATTAAGTAAAACATTAGTTTCAAAAATGCTGCCAAATGCCGTGATTTTTGAAGCGACAAACGGTCAAGAAGCCCTTGAAATACATAAATCACAACCATTGGACATCATTTTGATGGACATTCAAATGCCCTTGTTAAATGGGTATGAAACGACAAAAGCCATAAGAAAGATAGACAAGAAAATAATTATTATCGCCCTTACTGCTGCCATCATCAAAGAGGAAGAAGAGAAATGCATCAAATCAGGTATGAATGATTACATCACCAAACCAATCGATCGCAAAATATTGGAAGACAAACTTGAAAAATGGATGAATAAAATGAAATCTATAAATTAAGATAACTGTATCTTTGCATAAATAAAATATAAAATCATGTCCGTTAGTGGGTTTTCTAAATTATCAAAAGAAGAAAAAATAAATTGGCTTGCAACAAACCATTTTCAAGATGGAGAACAAGCAGTTCAAATAATAAAGCAATATTGGAATGCTGACAAAACACTTCAAAAATTGCACGATGAATTTATTGAAAATACAATTTCAAATTTTTACCTACCGCTTGGAATCGCACCCAACTTTGTTATCAATGAAAAAGAGGTAACCATTCCAATGGCTATTGAAGAGAGTTCAGTAGTTGCTGCAGCCAGTAAAGCGGCGAAGTTTTGGAGCAAAAGAGGAGGTTTTAAGGCGACAGTTTTAAACACTGAAAAAATTGGTCAAGTACATTTCAACTACACAGGAGAAAGAGAAAATCTATACCGTTTTTTTGAAGAAATAAAAACTGATTTTTATACAGATACAGATTTCATCACCCAAAACATGAAAAAAAGAGGCGGTGGAATTCTGGATATTGTTTTAAAAGACAAAACAGCAGAGTTGGCAAATTACTATCAAATACACGTCACTTTTAATACGGTAGACAGTATGGGAGCCAACTTCATCAATACCTGTTTAGAGCAAATTGCAAAAACGTTAAAAACAAAAGCCACTCAAGTAGAATACATTCAGGAAGCTGAAATTGATGTAGTCATGAGTATTTTGTCAAACTACGTCCCAAATTGCATTGTTAGAGCAGAAGTAAGTTGTCATGTAGATTTGTTGACAGAAGACAAAAACACCACAGGAAGAACATTTGCAGAAAAATTTGTGCAAGCAGTTAAGATTGCAGAAATAGAACCATACAGAGCAGTGACCCACAACAAGGGAATCATGAACGGTATTGACGCTGTGGTAATAGCATCTGGAAATGATTTCAGAGCAATTGAAGCCTGCGCACATGCTTACGCTGCCAAATCAGGACAATACAGCAGCCTGTCACACGCAGAAATCAAAGGAGACATATTCCATTTCTGGATGGACATTCCATTGGCATTAGGAACAGTTGGAGGATTGACCTCCTTACATCCCCTAGTGAAAATTGCGTTGCAAATCATGGACAATCCAAATGCAAAAGAATTGATGCAAATAATTGCTGTTGCAGGATTGGCACAAAACTATGCAGCATTGAGATCACTGACAACCTCAGGAATTCAAAAAGGCCACATGAAAATGCACCTGATGAATATTTTGAATCAGTTCAACGCCACAGACAGTGAAAAAATCCAAGTAGTAAATCACTTTGAAAATACAACAGTAACACATGCAGCAGTAGTTGATTTTATCAATCAAATCAGAGCATAGATGAACAAGTTTAAAAGTAATGGGAAGCTGCTTTTAACAGCAGAATATGCAGTGCTTTTTGGCGCAAAGGCACTCGCATTACCATCCGTTCTAGGTCAAGATTTAGTTGTAGAAAAAGTTTCAGATGCCAAGACAATACATTGGCAGAGTTACAACAAAGACAACAGCTGTTGGTTAGATGAAACGCTACAAGTAGAAGAAATCACCAACGGGATTTTAGAGCCAGAGAACATCAGAGAAAGGCTGATACAAATATTACATTTGGCACACCAACAAAACCCTGTTTTTTTTGAGGAAAATTTTGGTTTAAATGTAAAGACATCATTGGAATTCCCAAAAGACTGGGGGCTGGGAACATCATCCACATTACTCAATAATATTGGAAATTGGATGAAAGTAGATCCATACAAAATACTGTTTCAAGTGTTCAGCGGCAGTGGCTATGACATCGCCTGTGCACAAACCAACAGTCCAATTGTATACCAATTGTTAGACCAAAAACCCAAGGCGACAGAAGTAGCATTTGATCCCGTTTTTAAGGACAACCTATACTTTGTATATCTCAACCAAAAAAGAAGCAGTAAAGACGCTATAGCACGCTTTTTAGGCAAACAGGACAACACCCAAAAGCTAATAGAAGATATTTCTGAAATAACAACACAAATTGCAGTCTGCAAAGACATAGATCAATTTGATGCACTGTTGAAGAAGCACGAACAAATCATCGGAAATTTCATTGAAGAGACACCAGTCCAACAAAAGTTATTTCCAGATTTCCAAGGGCAGATAAAGAGCTTAGGAGCTTGGGGCGGAGATTTCATTATCGCATCCGCAAAGACAGATCCAACGCAGTATTTCACAGACAAAGGATACACAACCATAGTTAGATATCGAGACATGATATTTTAAAAGCAAAAAAAGGGCTTTCTAATTTCTTAGAAAGCCCTTTTTTATATGCAGTTTGTTATTGTACTTTATAACGGTTATCCTCAATTGTAGAAGAGTTTTTCAATGCGATGAAAGCTCTACCTGAAGCTGAACCTTGGTTCATTTGTTTCAAACGTGAAGCGTTTTCTTCATATGATGGCAATTCAGGAGCTTTTGTTACAGAAACAGGTTTCACAACAAATACACCAGTATTTCCTTCAATCACACCAGAAACTTTTCCAGCAGCAGTACCAAATGCTTTTCCAACAACCTTAGGTTCGTTACCTACGTTTGTGATAAATGGTGCACTAAAAGTAACCCCATTTGCATTTACTACAGAAGATTTAGAATTTTTAGCAATTTCTTCCAAAGTAGCACCTTTCATTTTATCTTTCAAAATAGCTGCTTTTTTCTCGTTCATAAGAATCGGAGTCACATATTGTTTAACCTCTTCAACAGATGCCAATCCGGTATCGTTTTTCTCAGTTAACTTAACAATAACTTGACCTTCTCCAAATTCAAATTTCTTAACGTCTCCTTCAGAAGTTGATTTGTTGAATGACCATAAAACAACATCTCTGTGAGATCCCAAAGCACCAACCTGATCTTGGTTGTGTCTTACCGTTACCGGTACAACTTCCAATCCATTAGTTTTAGCCAAGTCTTTCATGTCTTTACCTTCAGATGTAGCTGCTAAGATAGTAGTTGCAGTTTGGTATAATTTATCAGATGTAGCTGTTGACGGTTCAATTTTTCTAGCAATAGTTGCCAATTGAATTCCTCCATACAAAGCTTCAACTTTCATAACGTGGTATCCAAAATCTGTTTCAACGATTCCTGTTTTTCCAACTGGATTGTTAAATAAGAAGTTTTCAAAAGGTTTAACCATTTGTCCTTTTTGAACATTGTCATAAACCCCACCTGTTTGTTTTGATCCTGTATCATCTGTGTTAGTCATTGCCAACATTGCAAATGAACCTGGATTAGCGTTTACTTGTGCCAATAATTCAGCAGCTTTAGCTTTTGCTTCTTCCTTAGTTCTTTTTGGAGCGTTTGGCATTTGAGCACCGTCAAAAGAAATCAAGATATGACTTACTTTAGCAGAAGCTACACCAGACGTTGCCGTCTTTTTAGACAAACAAGAGTATCCATTAAATTCATAAGGTCCAAAAATCCCACCTACTGGCAAAGAGTACAATTGCTCTTGGTACTCAACAGGTAAATCTTTTTTAGAAATAAATGTAGAGTCATAAGGAACATCAGAATTTGAATTTACAAATTCTACTACATTTTTAGTGTTTTTAAAACCAGACAACGTGTCGTTTTTTCCAGTTTCTTTATTGTAAACAACAGCACCTGATAAAAGGTCGTTCATTTTTGTTTCTACACTTTTGATATCAGCTTCAGAAGGAGCGTTTGCAATAAATACATATTCCAAACCTCTAGAGTTCTCAGCTTTAAATCTAGATTTATTTTTTTTGATATAAGCAGCAATTTCAGCATCTGAAACTTTCACTTGATCATCGTTTACTGTTGCATATTGCAAAGTAACATAGTCAAATGCTACAGCATCTTTTTCAGCTTTATAAGCTTGTTTAGCGTCAAATTTAGTAGTGTAAACAGAAGCTCTAATCAATGAATTGTACATTTGCTCTTTTGCAAATTGCTCCAATTGTTTTTCATATTGCAACCAAGCTTTCCATTGTTCTGGATTTGATTGTTTGATTGTAGCTAAAAATTCATTGAATTTGTTCGTGTCAAAAACACCAGCTTGATTCAAGAATTGTGGGTTTTGACCAAAATTCGGGCTTGTTTTGATAACGTTGATCAATTGATCCTTACCAATTTTAATTCCGATTTTCTCAAACTCCGCTGTCAATAAAATACGTTTAACCTCTTCTTCCCAAACTCTGTTGGATGCTTGAATACCTGTACCTTGTTGGTTAGCTTCAGCATTTTGAACTTTGTTTAAAAAATCAATCGCTTCAATGTCTTCACCGTTGATGGTTCCTGCATATCTTGATGATTGATCAAAGCCTCCACTTTTGAAAACATCTCCAATCACAAATGCAAAAAGTCCAACGCCAATAGCACCTACTAGCAATACTGAATTTTTTCTAATTTTTGATAAAACTGCCATTTTATATATCTTAAGTCTTTATTCTTTGGGCGAAAATACAAT
>JAGHSS010000070.1 GCA_018065745.1 Candidatus Neoflavobacterium equi
AAATAATATATGTAAAATATGGCCAGCTGAGATATAATGGCAGACCAAAAAACAGCTTGTGAACGCACATATTTAATATAGAAAGCAATTAAAAAGATTCCGAGTACTGTTCCATAGAATATAGAACCAACAATGTTCACCAATTGGATCAAATTCTCAAACATACTTCCAATGCAGGCAAAGGATATGGCTATAATTCCCCAAAGCAATGTGAATAACTTAGTAGCCCTTACAATTTGTTTGTCACTCTTTTCTGTTTTTAAATTTCTTTTGTAAATATCAATCGTAGTCGTTGAAGCCAATGCGCTCAATCCAGATGCAGAAGACGACATCGCTGCACTTAAAATTACAGCCAATAAAAGTCCAACCATTCCCTTTGGTAAAAAATTCAATATGAAGTACAAGAAAACATAATCCTTGTCATTGGTTTCTGCCGTTGGTTTTGCTTTGACAATTAAGGATTTTGCTTCCTCTCTAAGTTCCTTTTCTTTGACATTTAAAGAAACCATGTGTTTTTCCAAGATCGGATTGTCATAATCTTGGTTGAGTTGGCCCACATAAAGGATATTGATTTCCTTTTTCTCTTTTTGAACTACATTTAATTCTTCCTCTAACTTTTGATAATTCTGTTTGTAAGGCGAATTTTTAACTAATTGTTCATTGGTGGGATTAAAATGTAGGGGAGAGGAATTGAATTGGAAAAAGACAAAGACCATGATCCCAATTAGCAGGATGAAAAATTGCATCGGCACTTTTAAGATACCGTTCATGATCAATCCCATTTGGCTTTCTTTGACAGATTTACCACTGATGTATCTTCCCACCTGTGACTGGTCTGTTCCAAAATATGACAAGGACAAAAACAAACCACCTGCAATTCCACTCCAAACAGTGTAACGGGCTTCTGGATTGAATGAAAAATCCAATATGTTCATTTTATCATTTGCACTCGCGATTCCCAATGCATTGAAAAAGCTTAAATCTGTAGGTAAATAGCTGACTAATAAAATGAAAGTAATGATCATCCCAGACATGATGACAAACATCTGTTGTTTTTGTGTGACATTCAAAGCTTTGGTTCCTCCCGTAATCGTATATACCAAAACCAAGATTCCAATGACGATGTTGAGCAGGTTTAAATTCCATCCCAATAAGGTGGACAGGATGATTGAAGGCGCATATATGGTTAATCCGGTACCCAAACCTCTTTGAATGAGGAAGAGTATGGAGGCCAAACTACGGGTTTTCAAATCAAATCTATTTTCTAAGAATTCATAAGCTGTAAACACCTTAAATTTGTGATATAAAGGAATGAACGTGATGCATATAATCACCATAGCAAGGGGAAGTCCAAAATAAAATTGAACAAATCCCATACCGTCGTGATATGCCTGACCTGGAGTAGACAAAAAAGTAATGGCACTTGCTTGAGTAGCCATGACTGAAAGTCCCACCGTCCACCAGGAAGTTTCATTATTTCCTAAAATATAGTCTTGTATGTTTTTACTTCTTCTATTTTTTATAGCACCATAAGTTGCTATAAGAATTAAAGTAACACTTAAAATTATCCAATCAATTAGTTGCATATTAGGCGGTCATTTGCATTACGACATAAAAAAACACAATGTATAATACATTTAATATTAAGACGATGGAATAACTTTTTTTCCATACAAATTTTTCTTTTTCCATTGTTTACTTTGATATGTTTAACATGTTTGCGAACAGTTTATAGGCTCCGGTAACACCAGCGGGCAGTTGTCTAAAGAAACTTAGTCCTGTGTAAATATAATGTCCTTTTCCATATTTCGCGATTAATATCGCACTGTCTTTTGGAGACTCCTCTGGATCATGCGCACTTATGATTGTTTCATATTTTGCATCCCATTGGTCTGGATAATACAATCCTTGTTCTTGAACCCAAGCTTTAAAATCATTTTGATCTATTTTGTTGGGATAGTTCAAGACTTTGTGGTCTGGTTTAAGGAAGGTTACTTCAGCGTCTTCATCAGTTACTCGGTCTTTTGAGATATGTAATGGGAAGGGAGCGAAATTGGGTTCTTTTAATTGGTTACTGGTATTGTATTGTACAATTAAGGTTCCTCCTTGATTCATATATTCAAACAAAACTCCTTTTTTCAAATCTAATTCAGGCAATACATTGTAAGCTCTAACTCCAAAAACTACCGCATCAAAGGCTTGAAGCGTTTGTAATTGTAACATATCTGTATTGATTAACTGAATTTCTACACCAATTTGTCCCAAATATTGCGGCATCACATCTCCAGCGCCCATCAAATAGCCGATTTTTTTGACATTTGATTGTATATCAACTTTTTTAAAGGTGCTTTGAGCCGTCTTTAAAAGGTGTTGTTTTGGGATGTGATCGTAAGAAATAGCTTCAATTTCTTGGTTGTAAACTTCGTTACCCACCGTTGCAGTGACCTTTGCTTCAAGCGTTGTTGCGCGTTTTGGCGGTGTCACTAAGAAATGTACTTGAACACCTTCAAAAGCCTGACTAAAGTCAAATGGAATTGTTTTTGGTTCTACCGTCCAAGAAGCATCAAGATTTAATGCAACTTGCCCTTTAACCCCCTTTTTAAAAGTCTTTAAATCAACGGTTATTTTTTTGGGCTTTTGGTCGTTGAACAACACCACGGACTCACTTATTTTGACACTCAAAGGAGGAACTACATCCAAATATTCATAGCGTTCTCCTTTTACAGCATCATTGTATTTGTAAACAACAGGTCTTTTTATGGGCAACGTAACATTGAAAATGTTTAAATTAAAGTTGATCTCAATGTCTCTAATAATATCTGGTTTACCAATATTTTCTTGCTTTTCAACCGCATACATTCCAGTAGTTGCCTGATCATTCAGCCAATAAGGCGTTGAAAAATTTGCTTCTTTACCAATGTTGATTTGTACCATTTCCTTTTCTATCACATTGGGCTTTAAATCTTTTTTAAAGACAAAATCTGATGTATTTGCATGTAACTGCATTGGTATGTTTGACCTATTAATGGCTTCCAAAACCAAATCAACCTTACTGTTTGGAGAAGTCAATTGAACATCAGCATAGGCATCTATATAAACTCCAGAAGCTTGAACGATGATTTCTACAAGTTCTGCAGATTTAATTTTTTTCCAATGGGAATCCGGCAGTTTTGAAATCTCTTGGTATACATCAACCAATGCTTTAACTGAAGTTTGTGGATTGTTGTAATTAAACGAATTAAGAATGTTTTTAATCTTCAATTCTAAAGGAGCACCGCCCGGAATTCTAGACCAGGTAGTGTTGATTCCTGAAAAAAGATTTTGATTGTTCAGCGGCTGATTTCCCTTTAAAACTTCTAGATATTCCAATGCAGCACCTCTAGAACCTGTAGTACCAAACCCTTGAGATTGGTGTCTGCTTCTGCTTAAGGCTGCTATTTCTTGATTAGACAACCCCAAGTTTGGATAGTAAGATCCAACTTCAAGTGCTAAGAACTTAGATTTATCTGCTTGTTCAAATTTATGAAGGCTTGGGTAAAACCAATGTGAAATATTTAAAAACAATTTTTCTGGTTTCCAAAGCTGGGTATATTTTAATTGGTTTGGCGCTGAATTTGGATCTGCTGCAGCTTCAAAAACTTCCTGAGTCAAGAGGGCAGAAGTGGTGTGGTGGCCATGTGTTGCTCCAGGTGTTCTGTGATCAAATCTGGTAATTATAATGTCTGGTTGAAAATTTCTAATCACCCATATCATGTCTTCTTTGACTTCAGCCTTATTCCAAATGCGAAGTGTTTCATTGGGGTGTTTTGAGAAACCAAAATCATTGGCTCTTGAAAAGAATTGTATTCCGCCGTCTATTTTTCTTGCTTGAAGTAATTCCTGTGTTCTTATAACGCCTAATTTTTCCCTCAATTCTGTTCCAATAAGGTTTTGTCCGCCATCACCTCTAGTCAAGGATAGGTAAGCCGTTTGAGCATGGACTGTATTGGAGAGAAACGTGATTAGATTGGTGTTTTCATCATCAGGATGGGCTGCAATATAAAGTGCAGAACCAAGAAAGTTTAATTTTTCTATGGCATTGTAAACCTGGGCACTGTTCCACTTTTGGGGTTGTTGTGCATGTAGGGTCACAGAACTTAAACAACAAATAAATAGGCAACGGTAGGGATTCATTGGTAATAGTTTATCACCAAATATAAGAAAATATAAAAAGAAAAGGCCAACTACATGGTAGTTGGCCTTTATTTTTAAGTATGGTGATTATCTTCTTCCGTGTCCGCCGTTTCCGCCACCTCTGTTGTTGTCATTTCCTCTGTTGTGGTCATTCCCTCTGTTGTGATCATTTCCTCTTGAAGGTTGGTTGTTTTGACGTGGTGCGTTGTTGCGTGGTTGTGAAATATTAGGTCTTGGACTATTGTTTCTTGGACTATTGTTTCTTGGCTCAGAAACCTGTGGTCTTGGACTGTGATTTCTTGGTTCTTGAACATTTGGTCTTGGACTATTATTTCTTGGACCGTTATTTCTTGGTTCAGCAAATGCTGGTCTTGGGTTGTTATTTCTTGGTGGCGCCATGTTTGGTCTACCTGGACCAGGTTTGTGTGCAATATTACTTGGTCTGTGACCTCTAGTTGGTTGCATGTGACCTCTGTTGTAATGTCTTGGGTAGTTCACACGGTGTCTGTCAAAATAAGCATAAGGATTTGGACCAAAATTGTTTAAAGGCACTTTGTATGCACTGTACATATCAAAATATCTATATTTTCTTGGCAAGAATCTAGATCTTATCCAACCACCTCTGTTGAAATAAATATGCATCTCTGAAGGGATATCATAATATATTTCCAGTTCTGGGATATAGTAATATCTTGTATCCGCTACATATTCAAC
>JAGHSS010000308.1 GCA_018065745.1 Candidatus Neoflavobacterium equi
CAATAATATATGGCAATCCCAGCGCAGTTTGATGCTAAGCTTGTTGAAGCGAAATGGTATGAATACTGGATGGAAAACAAGTATTTTCACTCCACACCTGATCACAGAACTCCTTACACCATCGTTATTCCTCCACCAAATGTCACCGGAGTCCTGCACATGGGACATATGTTGAACAACACCATCCAAGACGTGTTGATTCGCCGTGCGCGTTTGAAAGGATTCAATGCATGTTGGGTACCTGGAACAGATCACGCATCCATCGCTACAGAAGCAAAAGTTGTTGCTAAACTGAAGGAAGAAGGCATCAACAAAGCAGATTTGACTCGTGAAGAGTTTTTAAAGCACGCTTGGGATTGGACAGACAAATATGGCGGAACCATTTTGGGGCAGCTAAAAAAATTAGGAGCGTCTTGTGATTGGGACCGCACCAAATTTACCTTGGACAAGGAATTGTCTGCAGCCGTGATCAAATCATTTGTTGACTTGTACAACAAAGGTTTAATTTACAGAGGATACCGCATGGTAAACTGGGATCCAGAAGCGCTAACAACCCTTTCTGATGAAGAGGTAATCTATGAAGAACGTCAAGGAAAATTATACCACATCAAATACCAAATTGAAGGGTCTACAGAATTTTTGACCATTGCAACTACACGTCCAGAAACTATTTTGGGTGATGCAGCCATCTGTATCCATCCTGATGACGCGCGTTACACGCATTTGCAAGGGAAAAAAGTGATTGTTCCAATCGTGAACCGTGTGATTCCAATCATCTTTGATGATTATGTGGACATGGAATTTGGAACAGGATGTTTGAAAGTTACCCCTGCACATGACGTGAATGACAAGGCTTTGGGAGACCGTCACAACTTGGAAATTATTGATATTTTCAATGCTGATGCGACCTTGAATGACTTGGGAATGCACTACAAAGGACAAGACCGTTTTGTGGTTCGTGAGGCTATTGCCAAAGAACTTCAAGAAATGGGAGCTATGGAAAAAGTGGAGAACCACATGAATAATGTTGGGACTTCAGAACGTACCAAAGCTGTTATTGAACCGCGTTTGTCTGATCAATGGTTCTTGAAAATGGAAGAATTGGTGAAACCAGCCATGGCAGCCGTTTTGGAAACTGAAGAAATTAAATTATATCCAAATAGATTTAACAATACATACCGCCACTGGTTGGAAAACATCCGCGATTGGAATATTTCAAGACAGTTGTGGTGGGGACACCAAATTCCAGCCTTCTATTATGGAGATGGAAAAGAGGACTTTGTCGTGGCAGAAACAATAGAAGCGGCAGTTCCATTAGCACAGTCAAAATCGGGAATTCAAGATTTGACTGCTGCTGATTTGAGACAAGACAACGATGCGTTGGACACTTGGTTCTCTGCTTGGTTGTGGCCGATGTCTGTTTTTGACGGTATCAGCAACCCAGACAATGAAGAATTTAAATATTACTACCCAACAAATGACTTGGTGACTGGTCCAGACATCTTGTTCTTCTGGGTGGCGCGTATGATCATTGCAGGTTATGAATACACAGGAGAAAAACCGTTCTCAAATGTATACTTAACAGGTATTGTACGTGATAAACAACGCAGAAAAATGTCAAAATCTCTAGGTAACTCACCAGATCCATTGGATTTGATTGAGAAATTTGGAGCAGACGGTGTGCGTTGTGGTTTGTTGTTGTCTGCATCTGCAGGAAATGACATTCTTTTTGATGAAGAATTGTGTAACCAAGGGAAAGCGTTTACCAACAAAATTTGGAATGCCTTCCGTTTGATTACAGGATGGGAAGTGTCTGACAGTATTCCACAGCCAGAATCATCTCGCGTTGCCGTTGCTTGGTATGAAGCCAAATTACAGAAGACCTTGGTGACTTTGGAAGACGATTTTGAAAAATACAGAATTTCTGACGCCTTGATGAGCATTTACAAATTGGTGTGGGACGATTTCTGTTCTTGGTTCCTTGAAATGATCAAACCAGGATATCAGCAACCGATAGACGCAAAGACGTTTGCATCTGTAATCTCTATCTTGGAAGACAACTTGAAATTGTTACATCCATACATGCCATTCTTGACAGAAGAAATCTGGCAACACATCAAACCTCGCACCACAGAAGAGGCGTTGATTGTATCACAATGGCCGGTTATGACTGCTGTTGACGAGCAATTAATTGCTGATTTTGAATTCGCTACAGAGGTAATTGCTGGAATCAGAACCATCAGAAAAGACAAGAATATCTCTTTCAAAGAGACGATTGACCTAAAAGTATTGAACAAAGAAAATGCAGCAAATACATTTGATTCAGTAATTGTAAAATTGGGTAATATTGCCCAGTTGGACTACGTTTCAGAGCAGGTTGCAGGCGCGTTGTCTTACCGCGTTCAATCCAATGAATACTTCATCCCGATGGCAGGATCTGTCAACGTTGAAGAAGAAGTAGCCAAATTGGAAGAAGAATTGAAATACACCAAAGGGTTCTTAAAATCAGTACAAGGCAAACTTTCAAATGAGAAATTTGTGTCAGGTGCACCAGAGCAAGTAATTGCCAATGAGCGCAAGAAAGAAGCAGATGCACTTTCAAAAATCGCAACCATTGAATTGAGCTTAGCCGGTTTGAAATCATAACCCAAAAGTTACATATAACAAAAGAGGCCTTCAGTAATTGAAGGCCTTTTTTTGTGCTTGTAATTTATGTTTTTTTTGGGCGCCACCTTTTGACTTCGCTGCGCTCAGGAAAAGGTCCGGCTTTCCGCTGTATCTTTTAGCAGGCTGTGCCTGCCAAAAGGATGCCGCTTCAATCCTTGCGCGTGTACTTATCAATGCGTTTAAACGTCTTTATTCAAGGTCAACTGATTCTTGATCACACGTTCATTAAAAGATTGGATGTAAGCTTTGATGAACACTTCCATCTTGTTTTTCAATTCCGGCTGAGCCTTCATTAAATTGTCCTTCAACAACGGGTCTTTTTTCCAATCAAACAATCCAATGGTTTTTTTACCGTCAAACACCAAGTAATAGTTGTCTTGAATGTAGTTGTATTGGTTGTCTATATAATTGACTACATAGTTGTCTTTGCTCTTGTATGACTTTCCAAATGCCACAATTTGTGAATCCAAATCCAAGTAGTCCAAGATGCTTGGCATGATGTCAATTTGTTGAAAATTCTTGTCAGATACCCCTTTGAGGTTTGTATTTGAAGGATCAAAAAACAAAATTGGAATTCTAAATTTACCCAAGTTGTTTTTGTAAATCGCCTCCTGCCCACAGGCAGACGTATGGTCTGCAGAAAGGACAAAAAGTGTGTTGTTATACCACTTTTCTTTTTTAGCTTTTTCAAAGAATTTGGCCAATGCATAATCGCTATAGGCAATGGTTTCGTGAATCTCTGTTGTTCCCTTGTTGAATTTGCCCTTGTGTCTTTCAGGCATGGTAAACGGTGGGTGAGAAGATATGGTAAACAATGTTGTAAAGAAGGGTTGTTTAAAGGTGTTTAGCTCTTGTCTGAAGTATTGCATAAACTCCTCGTCAAAGATGCCCCAAAAACCGTCAAAAGCTTTTGGTCCTTTGTATTGATCCATCCCGTAATATTTGTCAAATTGGATGTTGTTGCAGTACTGCTCAAAATTCTGACTACCGTTAAATGCACCGTGGAAGAAAGAGGAGTGGTACCCATTTTCCTTCATGATTTCAGGAAATGCCTTCACCTTGTTTAGTGCATAACTTGAAGAGATAAAACTCTTGTTCATCAAACTTGGAATACTGGATATGATGGAGGGAACCGCGTCTACAGACACCTTACCGTTGGCAAATCCATTTTCAAAGTAATAAGATTCCGTGATCAAAGAATCCAAGAAAGGCGTTTGTCCACGCTGGATGTTTTCTCTTCCAAAACTCTCCAGAATAAGGATGACCACATTTTTTTTCTGTGCCGTTCCTTCCGTAGCATAATTTTGTATCGGGCTGTATAATTTGTTTAGTTTGTTGGCACTGAAAAAAGCATAGTTTTCAAGTGTTTCTTTTTTACCGATGGTTTTAAGGATGGTAAAAGGTGTATTTAAAACCAAGGCTGATTGTCCAATAGCAGCATATTCACTGGCATCCACAATGCGCAACGGCTTGCTTTGAATTCCTCCGCGTCCTGCCACAAAAAGCAACAACAGGCAAAGTACACTTAACGCGGCGTTGAATTTGGTAAACAAGTTTGGCTTGTTGGATTTGTTGGTTGGCAACACCATCCAAAAAATACCTGCAAAACAAAGGAACAACAATGGGATATACCAATAATCGGTTACATAAGAAAGTAATAATCCTGGAATTTCTTGTTCCATTCCTTCTGCCGTAATCATGCTGAAGCTACTTCTTCTTCCAATAAATTTATAATACTCAAAGTCAACAAAATTTGTTCCCAATAGCAACGTGTTCACTCCAAAAAACAAAATTTTAAGTAGGCGTTGGTAGGTTTTTGAATCTTGAAATTTACCTGGTATTACGTGAGCTAATCCAAATATAAGATTGAGATAACCCAAGGCTGAAAGGTCAAATCTCATACCACCCAACCAAGTTTTGTATGAAGGAAAATCAAAAAAGTCTTTGTTGATAATGAAGAATAGAAGTCTGCAAAAAGAATAAAAAACAAGTACTACAA
>JAGHSS010000319.1 GCA_018065745.1 Candidatus Neoflavobacterium equi
ACATAATCCTTTATATTGTTTCTTATTAATTAATTATATTTTTGTATTTCTTACTTTCACGTGGTAGAAAACATTTGGTTTAGTACCAATGCGCTCTAATAAATGATACATTCTGTCGTCTTCAGCTAATTTAGCTACTTCAGAAGATTTGTCATTTACATCACCGAAAGTCATAGATCCACTAGAACAAGCTGCAGAACAAGCTGTTTGGAATTCATCAGATTTCACAACTCTACCTTCACGTTTTGCAGTAAGGATAGTCAATTGTGTCATTTGAATACACATAGAACATTTTTCCATAACTCCACGAGAACGAACGTTTACGTCAGGGTTTAATACCATACGACCTAAATCATCATTCATGTGATAATCAAACGCTTTGTTTTCAGCATATAAGAACCAGTTGAAACGACGCACTTTATAAGGACAGTTGTTTGCACAGTAACGTGTACCTACACAACGGTTGTATGCCATGTGGTTTTGACCTTGGCGACCGTGAGAAGTTGCAGCTACTGGACATACTGTTTCACAAGGAGCGTGGTTACAGTGTTGACACATAACTGGTTGGAATACAACCTGAGGATTGTCATTAGGATTTTCTAATGTGTGGTAAGTATCAATCGTGTTCATTAAACCGCTTGAAGCGCCATTTAATTCTCCATCCAACTCAAAAGTATCTTGAGAAGAATAGTAACGGTCAATTCTTAACCAGTGCATATCACGGCTACGTCTTACTTCATCTTTACCTACAACAGGAACGTTGTTTTCAGCGTGACATGCAATAACACATGCTCCACATCCAGTACAAGAGTTCAAGTCAATAGACAAGTTGAAATGATGACCTACCGTTCTGTCAAATGACTGCCAGATATCTACATCTTTAGCTTTAGTTTCTTTGTGATCCAAAGATACAACTGGAGCAATGTTCCAGTCTTCAGCATTAGCTGTATTGAAAATCTCTAGCGTAGTTTCTTTAACGATATCACCACGTCCCATTAATGTTTTTTGCAACTGAACACAAGCAAATTCATAATCACCAGTACCCAATTCAATCTTCACAGATTGGTTTGCGTTTTGGTTAGCATATAATCTGTATGCGTTAACTCCAGTTTGCATTTCTTCTTTCATCGCTTCTTTGCGACCGTAACCAAAAGATAAACCAACTGTACCTACAGCTTGACCTGGTTGGATGTATGCAGGAACATTTTCCAATGTTGCTCCATTTACAGTTAAAGTTACAAAGCTTCCGTTAAGACCACCGTTAGCAACGTTGTAGTTTTTGATTCCAATTGCTTCAGCATCTTTAGAAGATACTGTCACATAATTCCCCCAAGACACACGTGTCAATGGATCTGGGAACTCTTGTAACCAAGGGTTGTTAGCTTGTTGACCATCTCCCATTCCTGTTTTAGTATAAAATACCAAATCAAAACCGTTAGATTTTGCAGCAGCTAATTTTCCAGCAGCTCCAGCGAAGTCTGCAGAAGCAGCACCGTTTCCAGTAGCTTCAACAGCATAGAAACCGTCGTGAACTAATTTGTTCCAAGTAGTACCTGTAACAACAGTTGTAGCAACAGCTTTTAAGTAATCGTGGTATGATGCTGTGTTTCCAGTCCAAGCCAATAAAGCTTCTTGGAATTGTTTTGTATCAAATAATGGACGGATTGTTGGTTGCGCGATGCTGTAGTGACCTTTAGCAAAAGCAACATCTCCCCATGATTCTAAGTAATGAGGTGCAGCAGCAGCGATAGTTGTCAATAAAGCAGTCTCATCTTCTTTCATTGAGAATGCAACAGACAATTTCACGTTTTTAAGCAATTTACCAAACTCTTCACCATTAGCTAATGTGTACACTGGGTTCACACCACTCATAATTAATGTATGGATTTTGTTTGCTTTCAAGTCAGCTACTACATTAGCAACGTCTGCAGCGTTTCCTTTTCTGATGTATCTTGGTTTAGCACCGTTGAACGCTTCAGAAGAAAGAGCAGCATTGATTGCCAATACTAATAATTGAGCATCAACATCATCTAATCCAGTAACAACTACTGCTTTAGATCCTGCAGATTTCAATTGAGCAATTGCTTTAGTAACCAAAGCTTCTTGAGCTCCTAAAGAAGGAACAGAAACTGAAGCACCTGTAATTGCATTATAAATTTTTACTAATACTTGTTTTTGAACTGCAACAGTTGCAGGAATTCTGATATCAGCATTTGCACCAGCTAAAGACATATTTGCCTCCACTTGGATGTGCTTAGACATTTTACCTTGTTTAGGTACACGTCCTTTAGCATAAGCTGCATCAAATCCTCCACCTTGCCAATCTCCTAAGAAATCTGCACCAACAGATAAAATTACATCAGCTTTAGCAAAGTCATAATCCACTAAAGCTCTTTCACCATACACTTGTTGGTATGCATTTAAAGCAGTAGTTGAAGAAACAGCGTCATAAATAACGTGTTTAGCCGTTGGATTTTGAGCTAAGAACTCAGCGATTAATTTATCAGTTGAAGGGGAAGCTGTTGTATTTGTCAACACAACTACTTGACCGTTTGTAGCTTTAGCGTCTGCCAATGAAGCAGCAACTTTAGCGTTTACCTCAGACCAAGAAGCGTTTTTACCAGCAATTTTTGGTTGCTTTAAACGCATGCTATCATAAAGAGATAACACAGAAGCATGAACTCTAGCGTTAGCTCCAGTTTTAGCGTTTGGTAAATTATTGTTCTCAACTTTAATTGGACGCCCTTCACGAGTTTTGATTAAGATATTTGCAAAATCAAAACCATCAGCTATAGTTGTTGCATAATAATCAGCAACACCTGGGATAATTTGTTCCGGCTGAACCACGTAAGGGATAGACTTAATAACTGGACCTTCACACGCTGCTAAAGATGCAGCAGCAGTACTAAATCCAACATATTTTAAAAAGTCACGACGAGAGGTTGATGATGTTGCAAGTTTCTCTGCATCACCTAAAAATTCATCTGTAGGAATTTCTTCAACAAACTCGTTGTTTCTTAGCGTCTCAACAATAGAACTATTTTCGTTTAGCTCTTCAACACTTTTCCAGTATTTTTTGTTTGATGCCATTGTATATAGATATTAGCTTCTTATTTTATTATTAATAGTGACATTTACCACATTCTAAACCT
>JAGHSS010000118.1 GCA_018065745.1 Candidatus Neoflavobacterium equi
TTCTACTATACTCATTTTATTCCGGGCGGCGCTGGCTCTATTTCTTTTTAATTTCTGTTTTATATTATTAGTTGATTGTTTTGTGAAAGTGGTTTGTGGAAGTGGTTTGTGGAAGTGGTTTGTGGAAGTGTATTGTGGAATTGTATTGTGGCTCTTGTTTGTGGAAGTTACCGTGTCGTGCTGAGCCTGTCGAAGCATAAACACGGTATTGGTTTTGTGTTTGGTTTGTGTAAGTAACCGTGTCATGCTGAGCCTGTCGAAGCATTTGATTGGTTTGTGGATGGTTTGTGTGTAGTATGTGGAGTTGTTTGTGGACTGGTTTATAAAAGGGAGTTGAGGGTTTGATATAAAAAAAAACGGGAAACTCAATTGAGTTTCCCGTTTTTTTTATTGATGTAAACAGTGGTTAATGTTTGATCTCTTGGATGCTTTTAACGTCGTGTTTGTGGTTGAACATGAACATGAACAAAATGGCGATGACAAATGCGTATGCTGCGAATGTAAGCCAGATGTTTTGCCAGTCGCGCATTTCTAATGGTGCGCTGAAAATTCCGTTTACAACTTCAATGTTGTTGGCAGTAAGGAATTGTGAAACTTGGCTATTGTTGGCATCGGTTCCTAAAAAGGTTGCCAATTCTCCTGTGTTGGTGAATGATTTGGTGAAGTATTTTGAAATGATCCACCCGGATGTTAAGGATCCAAAAACAGCTCCGAAACCGTTGGTCATCATCATGAATAATCCTTGTGCTGACGATCTGATTTTTGAATCTGTTGATGTCTCCACAAAAAGAGATCCTGAAATGTTGAAGAAGTCAAATGCCATTCCGTAAACAATACACGAAACAACAATCATCCAAAGTCCGTCTGTTGGGTTTCCAAATCCTAAAAGTCCAAAACGCAATACCCATGCAAACATGGAAATGATCATTACATTTTTAATTCCGTAAGATTTTAAAAAGAAGGGAATCGCCAAAATGAACAAGGTCTCAGATACTTGAGAAATGGACATGATGATGGTTGAATATTTGACTACAAACGAATCTGCGTATTGTGGGAATCTTGAAAATTCTGAAAGGTAAACGTCTCCGTAAGCATTGGTAAGCTGTAAAGCTCCTCCCAAAAACATAGAGAAAATGAAGAATAATGCCATTTTGTAGTTGGCAAACAATTTAAACGCCTCTAAACCAAACATCTCTGTAATGGAAGCATTTTCATTTAATAAACGTTGAGGCTTGCACTTTGGCATAAATAAGGCATAAATACCTAATAAAAATGCTGCTACACCTGCGATATAAAATTGATCTACAGAAGATTTACTTCCTGTAAGATTGGTAATCCACATGGCTGCAATGAATCCGATGGTTCCCCAAACTCTGATGGGTGGGAAATCTTTCACAACGTCTAGGTTGCTGGATTTTAATACAGAATAAGAAATGGAGTTGTTTAATGCTATGGTAGGCATATAAAAACACATGGCTAAAAACATGACCCAAAAGAACGTATTGGAATCGTCTACCTGAGGCAAAATAAAAAGAACCGCACCATACAAAATGTGTAAGGCTGAATATAACTTCTCAGCATTGATCCAACGGTCTGCTATAATTCCTGTCAATGTTGGCATGAACAAAGAGGCAAATCCCATGGTAGCGAAAATAGCTCCGAATTCAGCTCCTCCCCAATGTTTGGTTCCAAACCAATAATTTGCAATTGTAATTAACCAGGCTCCCCAAACAAAAAGCTGGAGAAAGTTCATTAAAACGAGGCGATTTTTAATGCTCATGTTTGTATTTTGTGTGTTAAAAATATAAGACTGTAAAACTACTACTAAATGAAGAAAATCCAAAACAAAATGTAGTTAATTATATAACTATTTTTGTTTTGGATTTTATTTTATGCTAATATATGTGATTGAGCCAAGGCTAGAACGCGTTCAAACTGCTCTACTTTGGTCATATTGGAATTGTCTAACAACAGGGCATCTGCTGCCTTAACTAACGGGGAATCATCGCGATGGGTATCAATATAATCGCGCTCTTCTACATTTTTAAGAACGTCTTCAAAGGTCACATCATCTCCTTTTGCAACCAATTCATCAAAACGTCTCTGCGCTCTTGTTTGAGCCGATGCAGTCATGAATATTTTCAGTTCAGCGTTTGGAAAAACAACGGTTCCAATGTCACGACCATCCATGACAATCCCTTTTTGTTCTCCCATTTCTTGTTGTTGCTGTACTAACTTGGCGCGTACTTCTGATATTTCTGCAATCAAACTTACTTTGTTTGACACTTCTAATGTTCTGATTTGTCTTTCAACATTTTGTCCGTTTAAAAACATTTCTGCAAATCCCAAACTTGGATTGAAAACAAATTCCAAACGTACGTCTGGCAAAGATTGAATCAGTTTTTCAACGTCAAAATGAGCTGCGTCAATTATTCCCTCATGCATTGCAAATAACGTTACGGCCCTGTACATAGCTCCGGTATCCACATATACATATCCTAAATGTGCGGCTAATTCTTTGGCAAGCGTACTTTTTCCAGTAGATGAGAAACCATCTAATGCAATTGTTATTTTCTTCAAAATCTATGTATTATATATTATTG
>JAGHSS010000271.1 GCA_018065745.1 Candidatus Neoflavobacterium equi
CTATTATAACTATTATGAAACAAACTTTTCTGTATCTGTTTATTTTTTCCTTGTTGATCAACATCTTCTTATATGTGGACTCTACAAAAATTTTAAACAAATATGAGGTGGATATCAAGGATGCAAAAGCAAACTTGAAAATTGCGCGTGATTCCATACAAACACTGAATGCAACGGCAAATTACTTTGCGTTGGAAAATGATTTGGATGCGAGAAATGAATTGGGTATTGAGGATGCAGCTAAATTCAGCATTCAATTGCGCGATGAATTGGTGGCTAAAAATGATGAGACTGCAAAGGGGAATCCGTTGATTGCGTATGCTCCGGTGGATGGTGACAAAAGCATCATCACCAAAGTAAAGGTGTTGAACAACCGTTGGGTGATTGCAGAGTTTTATGCAGGACGTTCCCGTGGAGCTGTTTTGATCAAGTATTTCATCAACGAAGGAAAACCGAGTGATTTTGAAGTAATCAACAGTATTTTATATTCTTAAAACCTATGAAAAAAGCATTTCTACTGGCTGTCATCGCCCTGGGTTTAAACTCTTGCGATTATATATTGAAAAAGAGTGATGATAAAGACAAATCTGTGAGCGTGGACCAACCCATTCAATTGGGTGCAGACAAGGATGAGCACGGTTGTGTTGCTTCTGCGGGATATATGTATTCTGTGGTAAAGCAAGACTGCATTCGCATCTTTGAACAGGGCTTGCGCTTGATTCCCAGTGTGGATGTGGATGTGGATACTGAGGATGAAACAGATCAGGCGTTGGTCAATGCCTACTTGCTTTTTGACAAGAGTGAGGACAAGGCAGAGATCTTTGTTGTCAACGACAGCATTAGTGGGGCTTTTGTGCTGGAAGCCAATGCTGACAAATCTGTTTACAGCAATAAATCTTGGAAATTAATCAAAGGAAATCAGTATCAATTAAACTACGAAGGAAAATTGATGTATGTTTCACCCTTAGCCCATGAGAAGAAACAAATCAGCAGCGATGTGGAGGAATAGTTTCCGAAATTGATTTTACCATAATGTACTACAAAACTGAAAGGCCCCTCTGGGGCTTTTTTTTATGTTTTTGGGGGAGTGAATTTATGGAAGTCGATTGAAAAATCGGGGTGGGGTGCGTTAAGGATGGGAGCGGCATCCTTTTGGGAGGCTCTGCCGACCAAAAGATACAGCGGACAGCCTGACGTCAAGCAGGAGAGAAACGACTGCTTGGGGGAACGCCCAAATAAAAATTGCCTATATTGAGGTTAAAAAGACTATCTTTGCAAAAATAATAAGATTATATGAATACATTCGAGCAATTTAACTTACCTAAATCACTTCAAAAAGCCATTGATGAATTGGGGTTGACAACGCCAACGCCTATTCAGGAAAAAGCATTTCCAGTCATTATGTCTGGACGTGATGTGATGGGTATTGCTCAGACGGGGACGGGGAAGACGTTTGCCTACCTGCTGCCGATATTGAAACAATGGAAATTCGCTGAAGGGCACACGCCGCGTGTGTTGATCTTGGTGCCAACGCGTGAATTGGTGGTGCAAGTGGTGGAAGAAATTGAAAAATTGACACAATACATGTCTGTGAGAACTCTTGGGATCTTTGGGGGTGTGAATATAAACACGCAGAAGACGGCGGTATATCAAGGATGTGACATTTTGGTGGGAACACCTGGACGTGTGATGGACTTGGCGCTGGACAATGTGATTAGATTTGACTTGCTTCAGAAATTGGTGATTGATGAATTTGACGAGATTTTGAACCTTGGTTTCAGAACGCAGTTGACTTCTATCCTTTCAATGATGAAGGACAAACGTCAAAATATTTTGTTCTCTGCAACCATGACTGATGAGGTTGATGGGGTTTTGGAGGACTATTTTGACTTCCCTGAGGAAATTACTTTGGCTCCGTCTGGAACGCCATTGGAAAAAATCCAACAATTGGCTTATGCGGTTCCGAACTTCTTGACGAAAGTAAACTTTTTGAAAAAAATGTTGTCTGAGTCTGAGGACATGAGCAGGGTTTTGATTTTTATCAACAACAAAAAAGTAGCTGATATTTTGGCGAATTTGTTGGAAGAGGATTTTGGGGACCAATTTGGGATCATCCACTCTAACAAATCTCAAAATTACCGTTTGAATACCATGGCAAGTTTCCAACAGGGAGAATTGCGCGGGATTGTGACGACGGACGTTATGGCGCGTGGATTGGATTTCAACGACGTGACGCACGTGGTGAACATGCAATTCCCAGAAGTTCCTGAGCAATACATGCACAGGATTGGTAGAACGGGACGTGCGGACAAAGACGGTATCGCGATCAGTTTTATCTCTCCAAAAGAGGAAGAATTCCAATTGGCAGTGGAGGAATTGATGGACCGTGAGTTTGACGTGCTGGACCTTCCTGAAGCTATTGCTGTGGAAGAACGCAACTTGGAATTTGAAAAAGAGCGCAAAACAATCAAATTTTTGACTAAGAAGCCAAAATTAGAAGGTGGTGCTGCTTTCCATGAGAAAAAAGACAAAAATAAAAAGGTGAACTTGGGTGGACCAGGGAAAAGAACTCCCCGCAAAACAGAACCGAGAAACCGTGCTGTGCAACGCAAACGCGCAGAGAAAAAGAAAAAATAATAAATGTTCTGTAATCGTTTTAACATTAGTATATTTGATAATTAAATAGATCAAAATGCAATTTAAACATCCCGAAATTCTGTATTTCTTATTGGCATTAATAATTCCAATTTTAATTCATTTGTTTCAACTAAGGCGTTTTAAAAAGCACTATTTTACCAATGTCAAACTGCTACAAAAGCTACAGACACAAACAAGAAAAAGTTCTCAAATAAAAAAATGGTTGTTACTGGCGACGCGAATGCTGTTGTTTGCAGCACTCATACTGGCTTTTGCACAACCATTTTTTACTGAGAAATCAACTTCTTCTCCCAAGGAACTCCTCATCCTTTTGGACAATTCCTTTTCCATGCAAGCCCAAGGTAAACAAGGGGAACTGCTCAAGCGCAGCGCTCAAGAATTGCTGGAAAACCTCCCTAAAAATTCAAAATTTTCACTCTTAACTGCAGACGATGCCTTTTGGGATACGGATGTGGAAGCGGTGGAAAAACAATTGATTCAAATCAACTATACGGCCCAGCCTTTTCAGGTGGAAGGGCTGCTCAACAAAGCCCGCAACAAAAAGAAAAACCAACGTTTGGACGTTTTGGTAATCAGCGATGTGTATCCTGATTTCAAACCTGCTGAATGGGTGGATCAGGTGTCCTATGTTCCCGCAACGCCAGAGCGCAGGGAAAACATCAGCGTGGAAAAGGTGGAGATCATCAAGCGCAGCAATGCTTTTTATACCCTGGATGTCACCACGCGTGGCTATGGTATTAAAGAGGCGCGAAAGGTGCATCTCAAATTGATGGAGGGGGAACAATTGGTTGCCTCAACACAGGTGGAAATCAGTGGTAAGGAGGTACACACGTCTCTGGAAATTCCCAAAAAACCATTTGCAGGATACGTCAGCATTGGTGACGACAACCTGGCTTTTGACGACCGTTTTTACTTTGCAATTCTTCCCGAAAACAAACCGCAAATTGCCGTTTTTGACACCCGTGGTCATGCGGGATTCTTTAACGCCATATATCCGCCACAGGAGTTTGACTTGAAATTTTACAACGGTGGTTTTGATCAGGTGGACTTGAAAAGTCTGGACGTGCTGGTCTTAAATGAACTGGAGCAATTCAGTGAAACAACGGTTTTAAAAATCAAAGAATTTTACAGCCGCGGTGGCGTGGTGGTCTTTATACCCAACACAGAAGCAGGCGTTTTGGCACAGAATAAATTGTTATATCCTTTGGGCGGCATCCGACTAATGGACGTTCAGGACCTTGAAAAACAGGTGGTGCACATCAATTTTGAGCATCCGCTGTATGCCGGGGTTTTTGAGAAAAAGGTGGTCAACTTTCAATATCCAACTGTTCAGAAAAGCTTTAAAATTCAAGGCGTGTCAGCGCCCATTTTAAAATTTGCTGACCAACAACCGTTCTTGACCCATTTGAGCAACCGCGTGGGACATTTATACCTGTTCACGGCGGCTTTGGACAAGGACAATACCAACTTTAAAGCCTCTCCACTCATTGTGCCAACACTGCACAAAATGGGCGTGTCACAGGCCGGAAACGCGGTGCAAAGCATCACGATGGGAACGCCAACAGAACTGTTGCTCAAAACGCGATTGAATGCCAATGAAGTGGTTCACGTGGTGGGTGCAGGACAAGATTTTATCCCTTTCCAACAGGGATTGCAAGAACGCGTACAACTGCAGTTCTCTGATTTGCCCACAACCGCAGGGTTGTATGAATTGGGGATTGGCAGTCGCAAATTGCAAGCGTTGGGCTTTAATTACAACCGTGAGGAGAGCGATATTACCAAACAAAACAACACAACTTTGGACCAGGTGGAAACCATCCAAAGTATAGAGTCGGGGATTGACCAGTTGATACACCTGCAACAAGACAGCTTGTTGTGGAAGTATTTGATGGCTTTGGCACTGCTCTTTTTTATACTTGAACTACTAATCCAAAAATTCGTAAAATGAACGTAATTTTTAAAAACGCAACGATCGTTGACGCTACACAAGAATTTCACAACAAAAAAGTAGACTTAAAAATTGAAAACGGGATCATTACCCAAATTGAAACTCAGATTTCATCTGCCGCTGGTTTTGAAGAGGTCTCTTTAGAGAACCTGCACATTTCCCAAGGTTGGTTTGACAGTTCTGTTTCATTTGGTGAGCCTGGATATGAGGACAGAGAGACCATTGCGAATGGATTGCGCACCGCGGCGTCAAGCGGTTTTACAGCGGTTGCACTGCAGCCAAATGCCTTGCCTGTGGTAGACAATCAGGCGGGAGTGACGTTTGTGAAATCAAGAGCTGCTGGAGCGGTGACGTCTTTGTACCCTATTGGGGCTTTGACAAAAAACAGCGAAGGTAAGGACTTGGCAGAAATGTATGATATGCAACGTGCAGGAGCTGTGGCTTTTGGAGATTACCAAAAGAGCTTGAGCAATGCCAACTTATTGAAAATCGGGTTGCAGTACGCACAGGATTTTGCCGGTTTGGTGGTGGCTTTTTGCCAGGATCAAAACATCAAGGGAAATGGTGTGGTGCATGAAGGGATTGTGAGCACTACGCTTGGCTTGAAGGGGATTGCTCCATTGGCAGAAGAGTTGGAAGTGGCACGCAACCTGTACCTTTTGAAATACACTGGTGGTAAATTACACCTGCCAACCATTTCAACCGCTAAAAGTGTGGAATTGATTCGCGAGGCTAAGGCTGCTGGATTGGATGTGACGTGTAGCGTTGCTGTACACCAATTGGTATTGACAGACGCTGTTTTGGTTGACTTTGACACCCGTTACAAGGTGATGCCGCCTTTGCGTGATGAAGCGCACCGTGCTGCTTTGATTGCTGCTGTTGCTGATGGAACGATTGACTTTGTGACTTCAGATCACAATCCATTGGACATTGAACACAAGAAGATGGAATTTGACGGAGCTAAATATGGAACTATCGGTTTGGAATCTGCCTTTGGCGCATTGATGCAGGTATTTGACTTGGAAACGGTCATTCGTGTTTTGACTGCTGGGAAAGCGCGTTTCTCTGTTGCTGCTGCTCCAATTCAAGTGGGAAGTCCAGCTTCTTTAACGCTTTTTAACCCGGAGGGCAACGCAATATTTAGTAAATTTGACGTGCTTTCTAAATCTAAAAATTCTGCCTTTTTTGGAGTGGAATTGAAGGGAAGCGCTTATGGAGTTTACAACAATAATCAAATGCTATTGAAATAATGATTGAAAAAGAAATTAAAGAATCAAAAAATATAGGGATCTATGCTTACATCACGATTGTAGGAACTTTGGTTGCCATGATGATGAATGCTGAAAAGCAAAATCCATATGCGTCTTTCCACATCAGACAGGCGTTGGGATTAAACATCTTGTTCTGGGGACTGTCTTACATCATCGGTAACTTTAACAGCATGATGATCACCTCTTGTTTTTGGGTATTCTTTATTGTCCTTTGGGTCTATGCTTTTACGGGAGCATTGAACGGACAAACACGAACAATTCCATTTATTGGAACGTATTTCCAGAAATGGTTTAAAATGTTATAATATGTTACACACAAATTTATCATTGGATTACTTAATCCATGAACCGAGTACAATAAAAGAACAAAATCCGCTAATTGTGTTGATGCATGGGTATGGATCCAATGAGGAAGACTTGTTTTCCTTTGCTCCAGAATTGCCTCAAGACAGCTATATCATCTCTGTGCGTGCACCACATGCCATGCCTCCTTATGGCAATGCGTGGTATGCGATTAACTTTGACGCAGACCAAAACAAGTTTACAGACGATGCTCAGGCTGCTGAAAGCAGAGATTTGATTGCAAAATTTGTAAATGAAGCGGTTTCTACCTATAAAATTGATCCAAAAAACGTCACTTTAATTGGCTTTAGTCAAGGTGCAATTTTGAGTTATGCTGTCGCTTTGACGTTTCCTGAGCAAATCAAGAACGTAATTGCCTTGAGTGGGTACTTCCACGAGGCGATTATGCCGTCAAATATCACAGAAAATCCAGCTGTAAAAGCGTTAAATTTCTTTGCTTCTCACGGAACTCAAGACCAGGTTATTCCAGTGGATTGGGCCAGAAGATCAAAAGAACGCTTGGAGGGCATGGGTATTGCAGTTACGTACTGTGAATATCCTGTGGGTCACGGTGTTGCACCGCAAAACTTCTATGATTTCAAAAATTGGTTGGTGTCCAAATAGAATACATCTTTAAAAAGGTATTCCAAAACGGATATTGTCCGAAATGAATATATCAATCTTTTTAATTGAAATTCCGCTAAATATTAGCGGAATTTTTTTTTATACGGCGTCATTTTTATTGAATTATCAAATAAATATATAA
>JAGHSS010000398.1 GCA_018065745.1 Candidatus Neoflavobacterium equi
GTAAACGTACCAATTTCCAATATAACCTCAGGTTGTATAATCTTTGAAAGCATGCTCAACACGCGACCTTGGAAATGTCCACTTAACATTCGGGGTTGTAAAACCTTTTGATAGGTCTCTCTGTTTAGTTGAGATAAGACTGCAGGTTCATTCTCAGAATGTAACTCCACATATTCCTCTAATTCTTGTGATATAAAATGCATTTGGCAATCCTTTTAAAAACCCTGCAAATTTAGGCATTTTTGTGCAATACTTTGTTTAAATATACTTAAGGAAATTCTCTAGCAACGCTTTTATTATTAACTTTGCAAAATGCAAGAGAATAAGAAAGACATTAGAGCGTTGAGCAAAGAAGAGCTCAGAACTTTTTTTGTGGAAAAAGGAGATAAATCTTTTCGTGGCAATCAAGTATACGAATGGCTTTGGAGCAAGGGTGCCCACAATTTTGAGGACATGACCAATTTGTCCAAAGAAACCAGACAGCTGTTGGAAACTCATTTTGTCATCAACCACATCAAGGTTGACAAGATGCAACACAGCACGGACGGTACCATCAAAAATGCAGTTAAATTGCATGACGACCTTATTGTTGAATCCGTTCTCATTCCAACAGAAACCAGAACAACCGCCTGTGTGTCCAGTCAAGTGGGATGCAGCTTGGACTGTAACTTCTGTGCTACCGCGCGTTTAAAGCGTATGCGCAACCTGTCACCTGGTGAAATTTACGACCAAGTCTTGGCCATTGACCAAGAAAGCAGATTGTATCACAACCGCCCCCTTTCCAATATCGTTTTTATGGGAATGGGTGAGCCCTTGATGAATTACAACAACGTCATCAAGGCAATTGAAATGATCACCTCAGAAGAAGGATTGGGCATGTCCCCAAAACGCATCACCGTTTCCACTTCAGGGGTTTCCAAAATGATCAAGAAAATGGCAGATGACGGCGTGAAGTTTAAACTCGCTGTTTCCCTGCATTCCGCAATTGAAGAGACCAGAAATCACATCATGCCCTTCACCAAAAATTTCCCATTGCCAGAATTGAGAGATGCCTTGGTGTACTGGTACCACAAAACCAAGAGCAAAATCACCTATGAATATGTGGTTTGGAAAGGCATTAACGACACCCCAGAGGCCATCAAAGCCTTGGTGAAATTCTGCAGACACGTCCCTTGTAAAGTCAACATCATTGAATACAATCCAATTGATGACGGCGAATTTCAACAAGCAGATTCAGCCGTGATTGACGCCTATATCAAAGCACTTACAGAAGCAGAGATTGTTGCAAAAGTCAGACACAGCCGTGGAAAAGATATTGATGCAGCCTGCGGACAATTAGCCAACAAAGAGGCTTAATAAAACTTAATATGATTTACTGTTGCAGTTTTTGCACACAAAGTAATATATTTGATTCATGAAGATTACAGAGCAAATAAAACTCCCGATTGAAACTGAAATGGAACTCTTTGAAAAAAAGTTCCACAAATCAATGGAGTCAAACGTGGCCCTGCTCAACAGGATTACCCACTATTTAGTCAACAGAAAAGGAAAACAAATGCGTCCGATGTTTGTTTTTCTTACCGCTAAAATGGTGGCAAACGGTCAAGTGAATGAGCGCACATACCGCGGTGCAGCTGTAATTGAATTGATCCACACCGCAACACTCGTTCATGATGATGTGGTGGATGATTCCAACAAACGCAGAGGTTTTTTCTCTATAAATGCCCTTTGGAAAAATAAAATTGCCGTTTTGGTCGGGGATTACCTCCTCTCCAAAGGCCTGTTGCTTTCCATTGACAACAATGATTTTGACCTGTTGAAAATCATCTCTGTCGCAGTCCGTGAGATGAGTGAAGGGGAGTTATTGCAGATAGAAAAAGCCAGACGTCTGGACATTACAGAAGACGTTTATTATGAAATTATCAGGCAGAAAACCGCCACGTTGATCGCCGCATGTTGCAGTTTGGGCGCCTGTGCTGTGCAACCAGATGACACAGAATTGGTGGAGCGTATGCGCCAATTTGGTTCCCTCATCGGGATGGCATTCCAGATCAAAGACGATTTATTTGACTACACGGACGGCCCAATTGGCAAGCCGACAGGGATAGATATCAAAGAACAAAAAATGACCTTACCCCTAATTTTTGCGTTGAATAATTGTACATCAAAAGAGAAATCTTGGGTCATCAATTCCGTCAAAAATCACAACAAAGACAAGAAGCGCGTCAAAGAAGTCATTCAATTTGTCATAGACAAAGGAGGCTTGGAATACGCCACAAATAAAATGATAGATTTTCAACAACAGGCCCTGAAACTCATTTCAGATTTCCCTGACTCTCCATACAAGGAGTCCTTGGAATTGATGGTCAACTACGTTATTGAAAGAAAAAAGTAAGCAAAGCACCCGCATCAATTGTCGGGTGTTTTTTTTATGTTTTTTTTGGGCGTTCCCCCAAAAAAGGGGGACAGGCTGTCCGCTGTATCTTTTGGTCGGCACAGCCTCCCAAAAGGATGCCGCTACCATCCTTAACGCTTCCCTCCACCATTATTTCAAAGGTTAAAATCCAGTGATTTCAGACAAGCGGGTACAATTATTTAATTTATTTCAAAAAAAAATAGATTTCTTTCCAACCTTTTTGCGTTCTTTTACGTCTATGTCAATAGATGCAATACAAATGAAAGTAATTAACATACAACCCTTAGCGCTCATACAGAAAGCAGTGTCCCATGACAGGATGGCACAACAGGAATTGTATGTTCAATTCGCTCCAAAAATGCTCAGTGTTTGCAGAACCTATATCAGAGATTTACACCATGCAGAAGACGTGATGATTACGGCGTTTGCCAAAGTATTCGCCAAGCTGCATACCTTCCAAAATCAAGGGAGCTTTGAAGGGTGGATCAGACGTATCATGGTCTGTGAAAGTCTGGACTATCTCAGGGCGCAAAAGGAGTTTATGTGTGTGGGTGACGACTCTTTTTTTACTGACAGTCACTCAGACTTGGACGTGCAAATGGATCTTGAAGACATACAATATCACATAGATGCCTTGCCCAATGGTTGTAAAGCAGTTTTTGTGCTCTACGCCATAGAGGGGTACAAACATCATGAAATCGCATCCATGTTACAGATTTCAGAAGGCACCTCAAAATCGCAATTTCACTATGCTAAACAGCAATTAGCTGCGGGTATTAACACAGATAAAAAGTACAGAAATGGAACCAAATAAATTTAAATCCGTAAAAGAACAGCTGCAGAACAGAACCATCACTCCAAGTGCTGCTTCTTGGGATAAATTAAGCGTTCTGTTGGACCAGCAAGAAGCAGTTGCTGTAGTACAAAAAAAGAAACAATTTGGTGTTTATTGGAGTTCCATAGCAGCGGTACTTTTGATCAGTTTTTGGGTTTATTTCAACCAAAATCAGGACACTCAAATAGCATTGCCAAAGACTCCTGCCACTTCTACTGCCGCGCATCAAGAGCAGACAGAAGCAGTGAAACAAGAACAGGATATTGCAACAGCTGTTCCAGCCCAAGAGACAGTGGTTTTTACACCTCAAAAAACAAAATCAGAACCTCAAAAAACAAAAGAAATAGTTCGTTTCAGTCCCATTGTGGATCATTTAAATGAGGATACAAAAGCGCATCAAAGTGTCGTTGTTGTAGAAAACACGGCAAATGAGCTGTCCAATTCAGAAGCTTCATTTAAGCTAAACATCCAATTAAAGTCTCCAAAAAATAAGATTGCTGTGGACTCCAAAAAGTTGTTACAAGCTACAGAAAATGTGATAGAATCTGAATACAGAGATCAAAAGCTAAACACGTTTAAAAATCATTTTAACGCCGTTAAAGTGGCTATTGTAGAACGCAACAGAGAATAAAC
>JAGHSS010000356.1 GCA_018065745.1 Candidatus Neoflavobacterium equi
GTTATATTAGTTGTATTGGTTACACCTGGAGTACTACCAACAAAAAAGTATTCGTTATTTTCAAAAACACCGTTGTAGTTAAAGTCTATAAATGCTACTACATTTTCAAAACCCCATCCATTTCCAGTAGTGACTGATATTGGGTAGGTCATTCCCTTTTGAACAATTGCAGGGGTCAAATAGTCATATAACGTGTATCCTGATCCAGAACAATCAGAGGAGTTGTTTAAAGTGCCAAAACTAACATTGGTAATAGTATCGTCATCATAACAATCAAAAGCTGTGTTTTCTGTAGGGTCACACATGCAATCTGCAGCTGATTTAATGGTAGTATGTAAAACATTAGATGTTAGTGATTGGTTGGTTGTAGTACACGTGAAAATTACTTTAAAATACGTTTCACTAGTGATTCCGCCGTATGAAAGATTAAAAGATGTTTGTCCTGGAATTAGTGTCCATCCATTAATTCCATCTGCAGAGTAGTACCAAGCGTAATTCCCATTTAATACCGAAACTAAATTGGAATTTATGTCAAATCTTGTAGCAGGACATATCGCATTGGGTCCTGTGATAATTGCTGGACCAGTGACAGATTCACAGGAAGTATTGGTCGTGATTTCAATAGCGTAATCATGAGCTGATCCCACAAAATAAAAACCACAAGGATCCGTCATAATATCTTCTCCGCTATTCACAATTCTAAACTTGGTAGTTCCCAAAAGGGCATTTGTTGGTATGGTGACATCAAAGTTTAATGGAGAATCTGTACCGTCAGAATCTGTAATACTCCCTATAGCATATATTTCATTTGAATCAAATATTCCATTCTTATTCCAATCAAACATAATGCTAACAAAATCTTCATAGTCACCATTTGTATTTATATTCATGGAAAGATTGTAGGTGTTTCCCGTGATCACAGTAGTAGAAATCTGCGAAAAATCGTGATAAGAAGTTTCATCTGTAGGATCTAAGGAATTGTTTATTGTGTTAAACGTAACCTGAGTAATAGGATCAATAAACCAAAATTCAGGGACACAATAAGTTTGTTGTGCAAATCCGCTTAGTGTCGTGAGTAGAGCGATCGTTAGAAATTTGTAGTTTTTTTTCATAATATCTTTTTTATTTAAGTAAAAATATAAATATAAGTTAAGAAACAATACAAATTTGAGCAAGTATTTTTAGGTTTTTAAAAAAAAATACACCACTTACAAAGTGGTGTATTCATATATTATTGGATAGTTATCTACTACAAGTGAATTACTTCTCCATAAGCTTCTGCTACAGCTTCCATTACTGCCTCACTCATCGTTGGGTGTGGGTGTACAGCTTTAAGGATTTCATGACCAGTAGTTTCTAGTTTTCTTGCTACAACAGCCTCAGCAATCATATCTGTCACACCAGCACCAATCATGTGGCATCCCAACCATTCTCCATATTTAGCATCAAATATAACTTTTACAAAACCGTCAGGAGTTCCTGCAGCTTTAGCTTTTCCAGATGCAGAGAATGGGAATTTCCCTACTTTTATTTCATATCCAGCTTCTTTAGCTTTTTTCTCAGTCATACCAACAGATGCAATTTCTGGTGTTGCATAAGTACATCCAGGGATATTGCCATAATCTAACGGTTCAACATGTAAACCTGCAATTTTTTCAACACAAAGAATACCTTCAGCACTAGCTACGTGAGCTAAAGCTTGTCCAGGTACAATATCACCGATAGCATAATAACCAGGGATGTTTGTTTGATAATATGCATTTACTAAAATTTTATCGCGATCAGTTGCAATACCTAATTCTTCTAACCCGATATTTTCAATGTTAGATTTGATACCAACAGCAGATAATAAAACATCAGCTTCAATTACTTCTTCACCTTTAGCTGTTTTAACAAATGCTTTTACTCCAGATCCAGAAGTGTCAATACGCTCCACAGATGAGTTGGTCATTATGTTAATACCTGACTTTTTCAATGAACGTTCCATTTGTTTAGAGATGTCTTCATCCTCAACAGGGACAATATTTGGCATAAATTCAACAATGGTAACTTCTGTACCCATGCTGTTGTAAAAATGTGCAAATTCAACACCAATAGCACCAGAACCTACAACGATCATTTTCTTTGGTTGTTCAGCTAGCGTCATTGCTTGACGGTAACCTATAACTTTTTTACCGTCTTGTGGTAAATTAGGCAATTCTCTTGAACGTGCACCGGTTGCAATAATGATGTGATCAGCACTCAACTCTAATTTAGTTCCGTCAGCCTTAGCAACAGCAACTTTTTTACCTGCTAATACTTTACCAAAACCATCTATAACGTCAATTTTATTTTTTTTCATTAAGAATTGAACTCCTTTGCTCATACCTTCAGCCACGCCTCTTGAACGTGAGATAACTGCATTGAAATCCTTATCTACTGCACCTTCAATTGTCAATCCGTAATCTGCTGCGTGTTTCAAATAATCAAAAACTTGAGCAGATTTCAAAAGTGCTTTTGTAGGAATACATCCCCAGTTCAAACAAATCCCTCCTAAATTTTCTTTTTCAACCACTGCTACTTTAAAACCAAGTTGAGAGGCACGAATGGCAGTTACATAACCACCAGGTCCACTTCCTAAGATAATGATATCGTATTTCATTGTTTTGTAATTCTGTATTTTGTTTATTAG
>JAGHSS010000013.1 GCA_018065745.1 Candidatus Neoflavobacterium equi
GCATGTAATAATAATGAAAGACAAAACAATAGACTATGTTTTAAAGACAACGTGGCAAGCGGTCTCAAGAATGTATAATGAGGAAGCAGCAAAATATGGTGCAACGATGGCTTTAGGTTATGCTTTGTTGAGCATAGACAGAGAACATGGAACACCTTCCACGTCTTTAGGCCCTATGATGGGTATGGAAGCTACTAGTTTAACTAGGACATTGAAATCAATGGAAGACAAAGGCTTGATCATCAGAAAAAAGAATCCAACAGATGGACGTGGTGTTTTAATACACTTAACGCCGCTGGGATTAGAAAAAAGGGAGTTGTCAAAAATAACAGTGCTACAGTTCAACGAGGTGATCAAACACAACATATCGTTAGAACAACTTGAAAATTTTCTTGAAGTAAACCAGATCATCACAGATCTTATCGTTGAAAAGAAGATTTATAATTTAGAAAAATAAAAACAAACGGATAAATTATTGCAAATGAAAAGACTAATCAAAAAAGTTGCCGTAATAGGTTCTGGAATCATGGGTTCTGGTATTGCGTGTCACTTTGCAAACATTGGAGTTGAAGTATTGCTTCTTGACATTGTTCCTCGTGAATTAAATGACGTTGAAGTTAAGAAAGGATTAACTCTTGAAGACAAAGTGGTAAGAAACCGCATGGTGAATGACAATTTAGCTGCGGCTTTAAAATCAAAACCATCTCCAATTTATCACCCAAGTTTTGCAAACAGAATCAGCACGGGAAATACTACTGATGATTTAGCAAAAATCAAAGATGTTGATTGGATTATTGAAGTAGTTGTAGAGCGTCTTGATATCAAACAAGCGGTTTATGAGCAAATTGAAAAATACAGAAAACCAGGAACATTAGTTACTTCTAATACTTCAGGTATTCCAATTCACTTCATGAGTGAAGGACGTAGTGAAGATTTCCAAAAACACTTCTGTGGAACGCACTTCTTCAACCCAGTTAGATACTTAAAATTATTTGAAATCATCCCTGGACCACAAACTAGTCCTGAGGTATTGACTTTCTTAAATGAATATGGTGAAAAATTCTTAGGTAAAACTTCTGTTGTAGCTAAAGATACTCCTGCATTCATTGGAAACAGAATTGGTATTTTTGGTATCATGAGTTTATTCCACTTGGTTAAAGACATGGGATTGACAATTGAGGAAGTTGACAAACTTACTGGACCAGTAATTGGAAGACCAAAATCTGCTACATTCAGAACGGTTGACGTTGTTGGATTGGACACTTTGGTACACGTTGCAAACGGATTGTATGCAAACTGTCCAGAAGATGAAGCACATGATTTATTCCAATTGCCAGATTTCATCAACACCATGATGGAAAACAAATGGTTGGGAAGTAAAACAAAACAAGGATTCTACAAAAAAGTAGACAAGGACATCTTGTCACTTGATTTAAATACATTGGAATACCGTGCGCAACAAAAAGCGTCATTCCAAACATTAGAATTAACTAAAACTATTGAAAAGGTAAAAGACCGTTTCAAAGTGTTGGTTAAAGGAAAAGACAAGGCTGGAGAATTTTACAGAAAATCATTCGCCTCTCTTTTTGCATACGTTTCAAAACGTGTTCCTGAAATCACAGATGATTTCTACAAAATTGACGACGCTATGAAAGCTGGTTTTGGTTGGGAACATGGACCATTTGAAATTTGGGATGCGATTGGAGTTGAAAAAGCAATTGAAATGATGGATGCATTGGGTGAAAAACCTGCTGCTTGGATCACGGATATGTTAGCTTCTGGAAATACTTCTTTCTACACTGTTAAAGATGGTGTAACACATTATTATGATGTAAACACTAAAAAACAAGTGAAAATCCCAGGTCAAGATGCGTTTATTATCTTAAACAACATCAGAGACAACAAAAAAGTATGGAGCAATGCTGACGCTTCTTTAATTGATCTTGGAGACGGTATTGTCAACTTAGAATTCCATTCAAAAATGAATTCAATTGGCGGAGGTGTTCTTGCTGGATTAAATAAAGCAGTTGAAATTGCTGAAAGAGATTTCCAAGGATTGGTTGTTGGTAACCAAGGGGCTAACTTCTCAGTTGGTGCAAACTTAGGAATGATCTTCATGATGGCTGTTGAGCAAGAGTATGATGAATTAAACTTTGCGATCAAATCATTCCAAGACACCATGATGCGCATGCGTTATTCAGGTATCCCTGTAATCGCTGCTCCTCACACAATGACACTTGGTGGTGGATGTGAGCTTACTATGCATGCTGACAAAGCGGTAGTAGCTGCAGAAACTTACATTGGACTTGTTGAGTTTGGTGTTGGTGTGATTCCTGGTGGTGGAGGTTCTAAAGAAATGGCTTTAAGAGCATCTGATACATTCAGTAAAAACGACGTTGAATTAAACGTTTTACAAGAGTACTTCCTTACCGTAGGTATGGCTAAAGTTTCTACTTCTGCACAAGAAGCATTTGACTTGGGTATCTTACAAAAAGGTAAAGACGTTGTTGTTGTAAACAAAGACCGCCAAATTGCTGAAGCGAAGAAACACGCTTTATTGATGGCAGAAGCTGGATACACACAACCAATGAAACGCAAAGATGTAAAAGTTTTAGGTAAACAAGCTTTGGGTATGTTCTTGGTGGGTACTGATGGAATGCAAGCAGGAAAATACATTTCTGAACATGACCGTAAAATTGCTAACAAATTAGCTTACGTTATGGCAGGTGGAGATTTATCTGAGCCAACGCTTGTAACTGAGCAGTATTTATTGGATTTGGAAAGAGAAGCATTCTTGTCATTGTGTACAGAACGCAAAACTTTGGAACGCATCCAATTTATGTTAACTAAAGGGAAACCATTGAGAAACTAGAACAGAGCTAAGCGGTTGCGTTTTTACAACGTCTCCCCTTTCTCCATCATCTAAAACAGATTTTATGAAAACAGCATATATAGTAAAGGCATATAGAACAGCCGTTGGTAAAGCACCAAAAGGATTGTTCAGATTCAAACGTCCTGATGAATTAGCAGCAGAGACCATTGAATTCATGATGAATGAAGTCCCTCAATTAGACAAGTCAAGAATTGATGACGTTATGGTTGGTAATGCCATGCCAGAAGCAGAACAAGGATTGAACATGGGACGTTTAATCTCTTTGATGGGATTAAAAATTACAGACGTTCCTGGAGTTACAGTAAACAGATATTGTGCTTCTGGAATTGAAACTATTGGTATGGCAACAGCAAAAATCCAATCTGGAATGGCTGATTGTATCATTGCTGGTGGTGCTGAAAGTATGAGTTTTATCCCAATGGGTGGATACAAACCATCTCCTGATTACAGAGCTGCTGCAGCTGGTCATGAGGATTATTACTGGGGTATGGGATTGACTGCAGAAGCTGTAGCTCAACAATTCAACATCTCAAGAGAAGATCAAGATCAATTTTCTTATGAATCTCACCTTAAAGCATTAAAAGCACAAAGTGAAGGTAAATTTGACGCTCAAATTGTGCCAATCACAGTGGAACAAACGTTCATCAATGCAAAAGGAAAAAAAGAAACTACTTCTTATGTAGTTAATAAAGATGAAGGTCCACGTTTGGGAACAAGTGTGGAAGCATTGTCAAAATTGCGTCCTGTGTTTGCAGCAGACGGATCTGTGACAGCTGGTAACTCTTCTCAAATGTCTGACGGTGCTGCCTTTGTTTTGGTAATGTCTGAAGAAATGGTTAAAGAATTAAACTTGGAACCAATTGCACGTTTAGTAACTTTTGCTTCTGCAGGTGTAGAACCAAGAATTATGGGAATTGGACCGGTAAAAGCCATTCCAAAGGCGTTGAAACAAGCAGGATTAAAACAAAGTGATATTGAACTTTATGAGTTGAATGAAGCTTTTGCTGCACAATCATTAGCGGTGATCAGAGAATTGGATTTAAATCCAGACATCATCAACGTGAACGGTGGTGCAATTGCTTTGGGTCACCCACTGGGATGTACTGGAGCTAAATTATCTGTTCAATTATTTGACGAGATGAAACGCCGTGGAAACAAATATGGTATGGTTACCATGTGTGTGGGTACAGGTCAAGGAACTGCAGGTATTTACGAATTAATGTAATGTTCCAAAACAATTCAAAAAATTAATAAACAAGTTATTAAACAACAAACACTATGCAAGATTTAACAAGAGGCGGACAATTCTTAGTAAAAGAAACATTAGCTGAAAATATATTTACACCAGAAAATTTTACAGAAGAGCAAAAAATGATGCGTGATTCTGTTAAAGAATTTATTGACCGTGAGGTATGGCCAAACAAAGATCGTTTTGAGAAAAAAGATTACAAATTTACTGAAGAAATCATGCGTAAAGCTGGTGAACTAGGATTCTTAGGAGTGGCTGTTCCTGAAGCTTATGATGGATTGGGTATGGGATTTGTATCAACAATGTTGACTTGTGACTATATTTCTGGTGCATCTGGATCTTTGTCTACTGCCTTTGGAGCTCACACAGGAATTGGAACAATGCCAATTACTTTATATGGTAACGAAGAACAAAAGAAAAAATACATTCCTAAATTAGCTACTGGAGAGTGGTTTGGTGCTTACTGTTTGACAGAGCCAGGTGCTGGATCTGATGCTAACTCAGGAAAAACAAAAGCAGAATTAACTGCTGATGGAAAAGCTTACAAAATCAACGGGCAAAAAATGTGGATCTCTAATGCAGGTTTCTGTAATGTGATGATTGTTTTTGCTAGAATTGAAGATGATAAAAATATCACTGGATTCATTGTTGAATATGATCCTGCAAATACCAACGGAATCACTTTGGGTGAGGAAGAGCACAAATTGGGTATTCGCGCAAGTTCAACACGTCAAGTTTTCTTCAATGATACGATTGTCCCAGTTGAAAATATGTTGGCTGGACGTGGAGAAGGATTCAAAATCGCGATGAATGCTTTGAATGTTGGACGTATCAAATTGGCTGCAGCTTGTTTAGATTCTCAAAGACGTTTGATCACAAACTCTGTGAAATATGCTAACGAAAGAATCCAATTCAAAACGCCTATCGCTAACTTTGGAGCAATTCGTTCTAAATTAGCTGAAATGACAACTAATGCTTATGTTGGTGAATCTGCTTCTTACCGTGCTGCGGGAGATATTGAAAACAGAATCAACGCAAGATTAGCTGAAGGAAATTCTCACCAAGATGCTGAATTAAAAGGTGTTGAAGAGTTTGCTATTGAGTGTTCTATCTTGAAAGTAGCTGTTTCTGAAGACGTTCAAAACTGTGCTGATGAAGGAATCCAAATCTTTGGTGGTATGGGATTCTCTGAAGACACGCCAATGGAGTCTGCTTGGAGAGATGCTAGAATTGCTAGGATTTATGAAGGTACTAACGAAATTAACCGTATGTTAACTGTTGGTATGTTGATCAAAAAAGCAATGAAAGGTCACGTAGATTTATTAGGTCCTGCAATGAAAGTTGGTGAAGAATTGATGGGTATTCCAGATTTCTCAACTCCAGATTACGACCAATTATTTGCTGAAGAAAAAGCGCTTGTTGCTAAATTGAAAAAAGCATTCTTGATGGTTGCTGGATCTGCTGTTCAAAAATTCGGAACTGAATTGGACAAACACCAACAATTATTAATGGCTGCATCAGATATGTTGATTGAAGTTTATATGGCTGAATCTGCTATCTTGAGAACTGAGAAATTAGTTGCAACTATTGGTCAAGAAGCTGCTGCAGTGCAAATTGCAATGACTCAATTGTACTTATACCACGCTGTTGATATCATCGCTAACAAAGGTAAAGAAGGAATCGCTTCATTTACTGAAGGTGATGAGCAACGTATGATGTTGATGGGATTAAGAAGATTTACTAAATATGACAATATGCCAAACGTTGTAGCGCTTAGAGATATCATCGCTGACAAAGTTATTGCTGAAAATTCATACTGTTTCTAATCAGAAACTCAATTTAATTTGTTTTAAACCGTTCCTATAGCTAGGAACGGTTTTTTTATTTACCTTTGGCCAATAAAGTTATCGTTCTTCATTAACTTTAATTAAAATTTAAATGATAGTCAACCCTTCAAGTTCAGGTTGGATTAATAAATTTTTTAAAATACAGAAAAATTTACCAACAAGTGATTCTATAAAAACCAGCTCTTTCTACCAAAGTGTTAGAGATACTGGCTTTATTTATGGCTATACTACCCGCATAGATATTGATTGTGAACTGGACATTCAAGGTTGGACCGTTGAAGAAATTTCAAAGGTTGCACTGCTTAACACCTTGTACAAATTATTTGTACAGGTTCAAATGGAAAATGATCCCGATTTATTTATTGAAATCGCTTTGAAATTCTATGAGGAAATGCACCCTGAAGGAAAGGGATATTTACAGCGTTTTCTGCCGGTGGATTCTAAGAGTAAAAGATTAGAAAAAATCATCGGAATTAGAGTGTTGACCAATCACAGTATTTTCTCAAAATCATTTTCTCACATCTTGACCAATACATTGCTGTATATGGATGTTCTGGCTTTTAGACAATACTTATTGTATGGAGAAATTCCATCAAAATATTTAAAGCGTCTGGAAGAAGTGGTTACCCATATTGCAACAAATGCTTTGGGGGTGAAGACTAAAAAAACCAATTATGATGAACTGCTGATTAAAATGTTTCAGAGCTCTGTTAGATTTTCAAAATTTAACGACGACATGAACAACAGTACTTTTGAACTGGACAGCAATTATTTCAATTCTGTTTTGGAACGCTATTACTTTTTGGACATTGCTGCCATGTGTATGTGGAGCGATGAAAAACTGGATCAAAATGAAGTAACCTATGTGTTTGAATTTGCTCAAACACTACATATAGACAGCATTCAAACCAGTGAAACACTGGATTTTATCAACGCTTTTATATTGCGATATAAAAACGAAATTCCGTATTTTAAATTTTCAAATCCGGTCAAACACTTTTATGACCAAATGACTTCCAATGTCTTGTTGCTGCTGTCAAGAAATAAAACGCGATTGTTGAATGAAGTTCTTGAAAGTGGTGAATTGGTAAAATTGTTGGCGCTCTCAACCCAACGTGATTTGAGCAGACAAGAAAAAAAGAAAATCAGAAAACAGCTGTTGGACATCTGTAAAACAATACCGTCTTTGGCCATATTTATTTTGCCTGGAGGAAGTTTGTTACTGCCCATTCTGATCAAATTTATTCCCACATTACTGCCTTCTGCATTTAACGAAAACTTAAATGACACGGAATAATTAATTCAGGGCTTTCTGTTTGTTTTTATGTTTGGCAATCATGGCGTGTAGATCTTCCACATTAAATGGCTTGGTCAAGACATCATCAATACTAGATTGTAAAAATTCTTGTTCAATCTCTTCTTTGTTGTATGCTGTAATGGCGATGATTGGAATATCAATTCCCATGCTTCTGATTTGATTAGACGTTTGGAAACCATCCATTTCTGGCATGTTGATGTCTGTCAAAATCATGTCAAAAGTCTCTATCTTTAAAAGATCTAAGGCTTGATATCCAGAATCAACAACCTGATTTTCATATCCAAAATTGCTCAGTAATCTCGCAGTTACCAACTGGTTAATTGAATTGTTTTCTATCACCAAAATTTTGGTCTGAATCAACTCTTCTTCACTGTTGTGTTCTTGTAAAAAGATGGTCTCATTTTCCAAAGCAAAATACACGGGAAGATGTACAATAAACTCTGAACCAACATTTAGCTCACTGCGCACTTTAATATCTCCACCCATCAAGTCCACCAATTCTTTAACAATGGTTAAACCCAATCCAGTTCCTTGGTAATCTGATGAAATATTTTGTACCTGAGAAAATTTTTCAAATATCAAATCTATATCTTTACTGCTAATCCCTACTCCATTATCCTTGATTCTCATGATCATGTAAAACATTTTACTGTTTTTTTCCTGATAATCAAACTGTAAACTTACCTGACCGTTTTTGGTAAATTTTAATGCATTACTCGCTAAATTAAAAATGATTTGAGACATCTTTAATTTATCCACTTTGATAAATTCTGGAAATTCATCTGCAATTTTTACGTGTACTTCATTAGAATTTGACTCTGACAAATACTGCAAACTTCCAACAATGGAATTGATCTCTGTTCTGAGATTAATTGGGGTTGATTCTATTTTAATTTCAGACAACTCAATTTTGTGAATTTGCAAAACGTCATTGATCAGATTTAATAAATAACTAGCTGAAAACTTCAAGGATTTCATGTAGATATTATCTTTCAAAGTATCGTTGTCATCTTCAATAATTTTTGACAATCCAACAACAGCATAGAGTGGTGTTCTCAATTCATGAGAAATATTTGAGATAAAGTTTGATTTGGCATTGGAAGATTCTTGGGCTTTCAAATTTGCTAATTTGAGCTCTTCATTGATTGCTTCCAAATCTTTATTTGCCTGAAGTTTGTATTTGTTGTTTTTAAACAAATAATATGAAAATACCAAAAGCGTTACAATCAAAAGCGAAAGTAAGATGGTGGAAATAGTCGTGAAATAAATGACTTTGTTTTGTTGATTGCGCTCATTTTCAATTTCTGATAATTTGCGTTCATACTCTGTGATATCAAACATACTATTTGCTTGAGCCACAGAATGACTCAACAATTTTTCATTGTAAAGATCTTTGTAATACAAATGCTTTTTCAAGTATTCATATCCCAATTTGTCTTTGCCAATGGCATTGTAAAAAGCAGCTATATCATCATATAGCTCCATATTGTAATGGATGTTGAAATCATCAAACAGGTCGTCATTGACATAACTCAACGCCTTTTTGTAAAATAATTCTGCCTGTGGGTAATTCTTTTTAGCAAAGTAATAATCTGCATACAAAGAATTTATAGTCAACCTGGCAGAATCTTGATTGATGGCATCAATCAATTGGTCGGCTTTATTTAAATGTACAAGTCCTTCTTCATATTTGGACAGGTTAAAATAACAGGTAGCAATGTTGATGTTTGAGAAAAGAATCTCGTATTCATCTTGGGTTTCAATTGCATATTCCAAAGATTTTAGATAATGCACAAGGGCAGCACTGAAGTCCCCTTTTTTGTCTCCATACAAGATGGCTAAATTATTGTGTAACCAACACTTAAGTTTGATTAACTTGGTTGGCTGTATGAGTCTTATGGCTTTGAAATATATTTGCTCTGCTTTGCTGTAGTCTGCAATTTCAATGTAATTCATTCCAATCACATTGTATGCCTTTGCAATCAACTCAATGTCATTTACTTGATATGCCAAATCCAAAGCTTTCTGTCCTTTCATCAAGGCTTCATTTGGATTGACAATCCCAACATCCCTTCCTGCATCTTGTATCATTTTATTGATACTATCTTTCATAACGGTCACTTGCTGTGCTGAAGAGAACTGCACAGTGAGCAAAGAAAAAAGTAATATAATAAAACCTTTATGCATAATTCGGAGCTGTTTTTGTAGTATAAGTAGTAG
>JAGHSS010000282.1 GCA_018065745.1 Candidatus Neoflavobacterium equi
GTATGGGAAAAATTTACAATTACTACAGCTTTATTTTTACTATTTTTAGTAACATCCAACCAATATAATTTGAATGCTCAAGTTGGAGTAGGAACTGATAACCCTTTAGTCACTTTACATCTCAAAGGAAATCCAGAAAATTCAATTATTGCTGATGGGGTTTTACCTCCAACCATTTCAAAATCAGAACTTGCCAATAAAGCCCATGGAACCTATTCATCAACTCATGAGGGCACGTTAATCTATGTGCATTTGGTTGATGCTATTTCACCAGTAGCACCAAGTGAAAATCAAGTAAATAAAATAAATACCATAGGTTTTTATTTTTTTGACGGACATGAGTGGATTCACCTTGAAAAGAAAACTACAGAATATGAGTTTGTAGACAACATTTCCCATGTAGCCTCTAGAGCTGTAAATACCAATGGTAGAATTACACAAAATTTAATTGTCAACAATTTGAACATCGGTATGTCGTTGCCAATTGTCATCCCACCAAAAACCCAGTATAAGATATACCTGAACTACAGCTTACCAGCGGGTGAAACGTCAAACAACAACAATATTTCAGGATACTTGGGAATCAGATTCTTGAAGAACGGCAGTGAATTACAGTTGGGGTCCAGGAAAATGGCCATCCCCCCTCAAAACAGTGGTGTCAATGCAAGATCAGTTCACATTGCAGCGAGCTTTATTGATGAAATTAGCAATACGACCAACCAAAACATGACGGTGACGTACACTTTGCAAGGGTACATCCAACCCACCACCTCCTCATACTTAACAACAAATTACAATGTGAGATTCAACATGTGGACCAATAGTGGCTATAACTACAACTGGGGATATGGAAATATGAATTTGCAGATTTATGGAAAACAGTTGTAAATATAAGGGAGTGGATTTATAAAAATGGAAGTGACCCGCGTCAGGGATTGCAGTGGAAATCCTTTCACTTGGCCCTGCCAAGGGAAAGATTGGAACGCAAAGCCCGACGGTTGGCCATGCCAAGCGCAGCGCAGGTATGGTCAACCGTGACGCCCAAAAAAAAAGAGCTGTACTTGACAGTACAGCTCTACATATTAATCGTTCAGTTTCAAAACGGCCATGAAGGCAGATTGTGGAATTTCCACGTTTCCAACCTGGCGCATACGTTTTTTACCGGCTTTTTGTTTCTCTAACAATTTTCTCTTTCTGGAGATGTCCCCACCGTAACACTTGGCAGTAACGTCTTTTCTCAAGGCTTTGATGGTTTCACGGGCAATAACTTTTGCACCGATGGCCGCCTGAATTGGAATGTCAAATTGCTGACGTGGGATCAACTCACGCAACTTTTCACACATTTTTTTACCAATATAATAGGCATTATCTTCGTGAATCAACGCTGATAAAGCATCCACATTTTGACCATTCAACAGGACATCCAAACGGACCAATTTGGACTGACGCATCCCAATTGGGTGGTAGTCAAAAGAGGCATAACCTTTGGAAACGGTTTTCAAACGGTCATAAAAGTCAAATACAATCTCTGCCAATGGCATGTCAAAATTCAATTCCACACGCTCTGGTGTCAAATATGTTTGGTTGGTGATCTGACCACGTTTCTCAATACACAAACTCATTACCTGGCCCACAAAGTCAGCCTTAGTGATGATGGTTGCCTTGATGAACGGCTCTTCAACACGGTCCAATTTTGACGGTTCTGGCAAATCTGACGGGTTGTTAACTACAAATGCCGTTTCAGGTTCTTTTTTGGTGTATGCAAAATAGGACACGTTGGGAACTGTAGTAATTACGGTCATGTTGAACTCACGCTCCAAACGCTCTTGGATAATTTCCATGTGCAACATTCCCAAGAATCCACAACGGAAACCAAATCCTAAGGCAGCTGAACTTTCTGCAGCAAAAACTAATGATGCATCATTCAACTGTAATTTCTCCATTGAGTTTCTCAGATCTTCATAATCCTCTGTGTCCACTGGGTAAATACCAGCAAATACCATAGGCTTCACATCCTCAAAACCAGTGATCATATTTTGTGTTGGGGCAACCGCATCTGTGATGGTATCTCCTACTTTTACTTCTTTCGCTTCTTTAATTCCCGAAATCAAATAACCAACGTCTCCTGCAGAAATGACATTTTTAGGAACCTGATTTAATTTCAATGTACCAATCTCATCTGCAAAATATTCACTGCCTGTAGCCATGAACTTGATCTTTTGATTCTTTTTGATCTGACCGTTCAAAACTCGAAAGATTACTTCAACCCCTCTGAATGGATTGTAAACCGAGTCAAAAATCAAGGCCTGTAACGGCTCTTCAGGATCCCCTTTTGGCGCTGGGATGCGCTCAATAACCGCTTGAAGAATGTTTTCAACTCCAAAACCAGTTTTTCCCGATGCGTGAATAATGTCTTCCAAATCACAACCCAAAAGTTCCATGATGTCATCACTTACTTCATCTGGATTTGCAGACGGTAAATCTACCTTATTCAAAACAGGGATGATTTGCAAATCATTTTCCAAAGCCAAGTATAGGTTGGAGATGGTTTGCGCTTGAATACTTTGTGCAGCATCAACAATCAACAAGGCTCCTTCACAGGCAGCAATGGATCTTGATACCTCATAAGAGAAATCCACGTGACCAGGAGTGTCAATTAAATTCAAGGTGTACACCTCTCCTTTATATGTATAGTCCATCTGAATGGCGTGACTTTTAATGGTGATTCCACGCTCACGCTCCAAATCCATGCTGTCAAGCAACTGAGCTTGAGCCTCACGTTTGGTTACCGTTTGCGTTGCATCCAACAATCTGTCAGCCAAGGTACTCTTACCGTGGTCAATATGCGCAATAATGCAAAAATTACGTATGTTTTTCATATTCAAGTATAATCAAAATAATTTGGTAAAGGGATACAATTACTCGTTGCACGCTCCTTCAAAAAGGCACACAAGGCCTGTAATTTGCAAATATAATCTAAAGTTTTGTTTTTATCTGATTTTTTTAGCTAACAAGGGGACAAAGTCTGCATTTGTGTATGATTTTAACGCGGTGTAGGGAAACAGCCCAAAAGTATTAATGTAGATTAAGTGAAATTTAATAGTTAACTCGTAATTTTACAATGTTTATCATCTGGA
>JAGHSS010000130.1 GCA_018065745.1 Candidatus Neoflavobacterium equi
GATCTTCCACCTCCTTTATATTGTGCTATTATATCTGAAATTTCTAATTGGTCAACTACGCTATCTATTAATCTAGCAGAATGATTCTCTGGGATCAAATCGTTTAAATTCAATGGGAAAAGTTATTGCTGATGAACCGAATGAGGTTAAAAACTGGCTGCATAGTCATTGATTTTGGTACTTAAAAACACGAAAAATCAAAGTAATAAACAAAAAAAAACTGCTCGAAAATTACTTTTCGGACAGCCTCTTTTTTTTATATAACACATGTTTAATGGTTTATTTGAGCATAAATAAAACCCCAACGAACACGCTGGGGTTTTAAAAAAAAATTAAACTAACTTACTTATGATTACTTATGCTATGAAATTCTAGTATTTATTTTTTGATCAATCTACTGGTTTGAACGCCGTTCGTGGTTTCTACTTCTAATATATAAGTCCCAATGTTTAGCTGTTCCAATGACAATTCAACGGTTGTATCACGATGTTTTTTAGCATTCACTTTTTGACCCAAAAGGTTGTAAATTGTTGTGGTCAGAATTTGATCTGCAGCAGTAATCGTGATGTTATTTTCTGTTGGATTTGGATAAACAGAAAGTTTGTTTTTCACAAAATCACTTGCCGATAAAGCATCTGAAATGGTTGTGAAATTAAAAGGTCCAATCCAATCTCCATCAACACCAAGTGTACACATCTTTCTCAGGTAAACTTCATAATTTGTTTCAGCAGTCAGGTTGTTCATAGTTACCTGGTTGTTGTTGTTTACCGCTGTACCCGCTGCAGTAGGCACTCCCGTGCCTTGAGGCTGCACTTTATATTGAAAATTATTTGAAACGTTTGAAAAGCTGTTGGTCCAGTTCAATTTGGCAGTAGTGTTTAAAATATTGTCGATGATCACATCTGTTGGTGGATCACATGTAACCGCTGCAGGTGTAAATCTGAAAATGGTTCCATTTGCGGGTACATTTGTTGGAGAAATGGGACACGTACTAGATATTGTTGTTGATGGTTCTGTACTAGCCCAGTTTGACGTAGTTGTTCTCACGTGGAAATCTGAACTGTTTGATCCCTTTAACCCAACCTGTGCGGTTCCATTTAAGGTTTTCATGTTTCCGTAATGAAACTCTATCACATTTGTTCCTTCATACAATCTAATTTCAAAATTTATATGATAATCTGTATTGTCTGATTCTGCGTTAGTAAATTTGCTCCAATACACGTGAAAAATTCGGTTTGGTGCCGTTCCTTCTGTAGCATATCCAACCTTTCCGTCTGTAACAAAATTATAGTTCTGTAAACGCGCTTTGGCTTTCATATTTGTGTTGAATCCTGCAATGACGTTTGTAGCATTGTTGTTATTTAAAATATTGACACCTGAAGAGCTGTAAGATCCCATTCTTATAAATCCATTTGTATTTACATATACTTGGGTGTAAGAACCTGTATTGTAAAAGAAGGTAAATCCTATGTTCACCAAATAATTTTCGTTACTGTTAGCATAATATTCGTTTTGCCATCCCAATAAACTTCCACCTGAGGCAACTGTTCCACCTGTGTGTGTTGAAAACGTATAACTAGCAACTTGCGCGTTGATAATAATGCTGTTCAAGAGCATTAATAGTAGGGTAATTTTTTTCATAATTATTATTTTATAGATACAAAATTAGCCTTACCAAATACTATTTATAGCGAAGTTTATGAAGCCCTAATAACAATTGATGAAAGGGAATAACTAGTTTATGAAACCCATAATAGCAACAATAAACAACATAAGGGTATCCCCTGGTATTTAGGTATTTATGATGTAACTATCACTTTGCATTGGATTTTTAGGACTGATACCGTAGCCAGAATGATATAATCTGGGATTTCATTTGTATATATAATTTGTTCCCTAAACTTCAATTACACAAAATCAATCCCTAACAAAAATTTCTATAGGTGATTATGGTTTACCGTAAGGTAATTGAAAAAAAAAGCTTGTCTTTTGCTTATAGGTTTAAAATACATTTCTGTTTTAAACCGCATTTACAAACGATTAAAAATGATGATATGCCAAATTACTATTGTGAATATTGTGGAATAAGAAGTGCAAATAGATATGGTTTGGAAGCCAATTTTTGCAAAAAACATCCGGAAGGAAAGGGAAAACACAAGGTATTTGTAGGTAAAGATGAAAAGAACAACAAACCTCCAAAAGTAAAATATAAAGCTTCTAGTATTTGAAATAGCGAAATACTGCTCATAGATATTCAATAAAAAATAAAAGTCCTATCACAGATAGGACTTTTGCTATTTAAATAGGTTACCAACCAAATGTAACGTTTTGTATTTTTTTGTGAACTGATCTTCACTGTTGACAACAGGTACACTGATCTGTCTTTTTACTGCATCAAATTTGATTAAATTTACAAGTTCCTCTTCATTATCTTGATCGAGATTTAAAAAGTCGTATGATGTAAAAATGGTAGATACCTTTTTACCTTCCCACAGGATGTTGTTATTTTTAAAGTGCATACGATTGCCGTTCAAAGTGACCATTTGTAAAAGTTCATAAACCAAGCGATTTGAAACGGGACTTTGACCTAACAACACATAGTATGTTTTGTGATCTGCTTGAAAGGAATGAATCTCATTTATGTGGGTCGTTTCTTGTGCTTTTGTATCTTGAGACGCACGAAAAAGATAGACTTCCGGTTTTGTTCCATCAAAGACCTGGTATAGGTTGGTGTAAAAACGCATGGAACCACCGGTATTGTCATCCCAACTGAAGACACGCATTTTTTTGTCTGTGCTTTGTACTGCGTGGATACCCGCTTCTGACAACCCTTGAAATTGGTAATCTTTACTTTTAGGATCTAGTAATAATCGTTTTAAAGCTTCTTCAAAATCAAATTTCACAGGGTCGTAATCCGCTGATTCTATATCTGTACTGACGTAAGCATCATACAATTTTAAAATATCACTTTCTGCTGTTACCCACGGATCAGATATTTGTTTGTCTTTGTCCAACACCTCTGCATCTGATGGGGTGATTTCATTTGGTCCTAGGGTTGTATCAGGATCGTAATTTGTAACTTCTTTGGTATTGGATTGACAGCCTGATATGGGCTGCAACAAAAAAAGACTTAGGGCTAGTAGTGGTAATAAGCGAGTTTTCATTTTAAAGTTTGGTTTGTAATCAAAAATATAAAATTTAAGTTAGCTAATTGGTTTTGTTCTACCGATATGTTTTAGTCGTGCACCTTTTTGCCATACAAGGTTTCTCTATAGTCTATCCCCCATTGAGCGATGGCATCAATCACGGGTTCTAAGGATCTCCCAAAATCTGTCAGTTCATAGATGACTGTTATGGGTTTTGTTTGTTGAACACTTCTTGTAATAAGGTGGTTGAGTTCCAAATCTTGCAATTGTGAGGTCAACATTTTGGGTCCGATTCCTGAGAGCTCTAGCTGCAAATCAGTGAAACGCATTGGCCCCCCGTATAACAAGGTACCCAAAAGGTGGATTTTCCATTTGCCACTCAACAGTTCCATGCTGTCTTTAACGGCGTTGATTCTAAAGTGACAAAATCCAGGTCTGTGTTGCTCTTCTTCCATATCCCAATGTTTTAAATACCATACTTCCCTCTTGGAAAGTTATAGTATTAATAAATATAATTATAAATACCTTTGATTCAACCAATTAAAATAATAATTATGGCAA
>JAGHSS010000388.1 GCA_018065745.1 Candidatus Neoflavobacterium equi
ATAATTAGTTAAAAAGTTCTCAAATTTACAATTTTATTTTCTATTTATAGAAAGTAAAAAACACAAATAAATACAACCAAAGGAAATCAAGAAAATGCCAAAAAGTAGCAGATAGCTCAATACCAATGTGTTGCGCCGCATTGTATTTCTGTTTATAATGATTATAAATTACAATCAAAAGTGAAACCAACCCTCCAAATAAGTGTGCTAAATGCACAATCACTACCACGTATAGAAAGGACGTCGTAATGGTACTCTCTGATCCTGTAAAGAAATAACCACTGGCCATAACTTGATCAAAACCATAGAATTGCAATCCAATAAATACTATTCCCAACCCAAGGGTTACAAATAATAACGTAGATGTCAGTGCCCTATTATCTTTTTTAATAGCCTTAACAGCCATAAAGAAAGTAATACTACTGACAATCATCACCAAGGTGCTGTATAAAAACGCACTAGGCAATTGAAATTCGCTCAACCAATCTGGTCTAGATTTACTGATAACATAAGCGCTTGTAAAACCAGCAAACAACATGACCATACTAATCATTGCAAACCAAAGCAGCATTTTTTTAGATTTTGCTGATCTTTCGTATTCCTCTTGAATTGTCATTATAATTATCTTAAAAATTTATCAATTACATAAACCAACTGCAACAATGAAATATAAGTAACACTTACTAACATCAATCTTCTCGCTGCTTGAGGGGTCATTTCTTTATACAATTTCATTGCATAAATTAACATCCAAATTCCTAAGGCTGCTACAAGAACAACGGCAGGAATACTCAATTTCAATGATCCTGTAAAACCAAAAGCTGGAATCACAGAAGCTACAATCAACCAAATGGTGTACAAAATGGACTGTAAAGCGGTTTTTTTATCTTTCTTACCCGTCGGCAACATAAAAATTCCAGCTTTAGAATAGTCATCATATAAAAACCATCCAATTGCCCAGAAGTGTGGGAATTGCCAAAAAAACTGAATCAAAAATAAGGTTCCTGCTTCAATACCAAACTGATTGGTTGCAGCAACCCAACCTAACATAAATGGAATTGCACCAGGAAAGGCCCCTACAAAAACTGAAAGTGGCGTCAACGTTTTTAATGGAGTATACACACTTGTGTACAAGAAAATGGAGATGGCACCAAACATTGCTGATTTTGGATTAATCGCATACAAAATTCCCACACCCAAAATGGTCATAACACAACCTAAAATAAACCCCGTCTGTTTGGACATTCTTCCTGAAGGAATTGGTCTATTTTTTGTTCTATCCATTAAAGCATCTATATCTTTTTCAATGATTTGATTAAAGACATTGGACGCACCAACCATACAATACCCTCCAAAAGCAAGCATTATTAATACCGACCATTGAAATGGATTTGCATCAGACACCCCTAACAAATATCCTACAACTGATGAAAACACAACACTTATGGCTAATCCCATTTTAGTTATTGCCTTTAAATCAACCAGTAAAGATTTGAAAGTAGTGGACTTATTTAAAGTATCCAAAGTAACTTATGTTTTATGTTATACTTATTGACCGCAAATATAGGCTTAATTTTAATTTTACTCAATCAAATCCTAATAAAATGTTTCTTAAAAAAAAGCGCTAATGCCAACCTAGGTTGGCATTAGCGCACTGTTTTTATGGTTCTTTGTACAAATAGTTCATTTTTTAACGCTATAATAATCAGCACTGAACATATATGACAAAATATTTCACTAAACTAAAAATCTGAATACATATTAAATAGGTCCGATCTGATACCGATGGAAAGCCAATTGGTCTGAGAAGGCACTACATTTGGCGTTTCTACAGTGGGTTTGAAGTTCCTGTAAACATAAGATCCAAACAGTTTTAAATTCATATTTGGATTGATCAAGTACCCTGCCTGCAACTCCCCGTTGATGATTTTGGTTTTGTTTCCTTGTCCAACAGCATCGTTGATGTCTTGGTATCTCTGGTCGTCATAACTCAAATAGATATTCCCTCCGTAATTATAGGTAT
>JAGHSS010000252.1 GCA_018065745.1 Candidatus Neoflavobacterium equi
ATACAGCAATTATGAACAAAATATCCAGCTTATTCATCATTTCTTTGTTAAGCGGCGCTGTAACACTTGGCGCTTATAAAGTTTTATTTACAGATTCCAAAACATTAAATTATGCAGCACAACTACAACCCACTGCACCGTTAAAAAATGTCAATTTCACTTCTGCTCCAACAGATTTTTCTGAGGCTGCAGAGAATGCAGTACACTTTGTGGTACACGTCAAAAACATAACCATGGCAAAAGTACAACCCAACAGCCTTGCTGACTTTTTCTATGGTTACCAATCCCAACCGCAGCAACGCATGCAAATTGGAACAGGTTCTGGGGTAATCGTTTCTGAAGACGGCTATGTAGTAACCAACAACCACGTGATTCAAAACTCCAGTGATTTGGAGGTAACCTTAAACAACAACACCACATATAAAGCCAAAGTAATTGGTACAGACAGCAAAATGGACATTGCTTTGTTGAAATTAGATACCAAGGACAAATTGCCTTATGCTACTTTTGGTAATTCAGATCAAATCAAACTTGGGGAATGGGTCTTAGCCATTGGTAACCCATACAATTTAAACTCAACCGTGACTGCAGGTATTGTATCAGCAAAAGCAAGAAATTTAGCCAATGACGGTTTGCAGTCCTTCATACAAACAGATGCAGCGGTTAATCCAGGAAATTCTGGTGGAGCCTTGGTCAACACCAGAGGAGAATTGATTGGCATCAACACCATGATCAGTTCAACCACGGGGTCTTATGTAGGCTATTCCTTTGCCGTTCCTTCCAATATTACTAGAAAAATCATTGAAGATTTGATGCAATATGGAAATGTGCAACACGCAGCCTTGGGAGTTGAAGGAGGAGAACTCAACAGCGCCATAGCTGAGGAACTAAAAATAAACAGCAAACAAGGTTTTTATATCAATAAGGTAACGGAGAAAACGGGTGCAGAAAAAGCAGGACTTAAAAAAGGAGATGTCATTATTCAATTGGACGACCAAAAAATTACCTCTTTTTCAACCTTATCTTCCTACTTGAGCAGTAAAAGACCGGAGGATGTAGTGCATGTACTGGTCATCAGAGAAGGAAAAAACCTCAACCTTCCGGTAAAATTGAGCAAAAGGGAATTACTGACTGCAGAGTACAACGGTTTTAAATTTGAAAACATCACCCCTGCTGAAAAGAAGAAATTCAGAATCAACCAAGGAGTCAAAATTGAGTCCATTGAAAACTCAGAATTTCAAAGATATGCCAACAGTTTGAAAGGCAGTATCATATTGAGCGTTGACGGTCAACAAGTATCCGACAGCAAAGAATTGGCGAAAATTCTTGAAAGCAAGAATGGAGAAAAACTAATTCTAGAAATCATCACCAGCAGTGGACAGCAAGTACAACTGTACCTATAAGTAAACAAACAAATGTGAAACGCCTCCTATTTAAATAGGAGGCGTTTTTTTTGTTAATAAACCATCATTTTTAAACAATCAATGCAGTTGTCAAAGTATTATTATAAAGTAATTAGAATATGTTAAGAAATATTACACAAATCACAAATTTTTAATAAGAAAAATATTAATTTTCACCGGTAATCGTTTTATTATAACCATTTAC